>SVQJ01000121.1:5322-5655 GCA_015065395.1 Oscillospiraceae bacterium | reverse complement strand
TAAAATATAAGGGCAAAAAATACCTCGTAAAAAAAGGCGGCGCGATAAACAAAAAAGCCGGCATCGTTACATACAAAGGCAATAAATATGTTGCTAAATCAAACGGTTCGATCCGCACTAAGAAAGGTCTTGTATACGTAAATGACAAACGTTATTACGTAAAGAGCACAAGCGGAAAAATCGCAGTCGACAAGACTGTAAAAGTGGGCAAGTACAAATACCAGATAAAGAAGAGCGGTGTAATATACACAGGACTTCATAAATATCACGGTAAACGCTATTACTCCAGTGCAAAAGGAGCGCTCAGCACAAAAGAAAGAATCGTTAAGTGGA
>SVQJ01000121.1:0-5312 GCA_015065395.1 Oscillospiraceae bacterium | reverse complement strand
ATTATTACCACGTTAAAAAAGGCGGCAAAGTAACAGTCGGCAAAAAGTTCAGATTCAAGAATAAATCCTATATAGCTAAGAAGAGCGGCAAGCTCTATACAGGACTCTTTAAATGGAAAGGGACTCAATACTATGCGAGCAAAAAAGGAGTCCTGAAGAGAAGCTCCGGCTTCATAACCTATGACGGAGACAAGTACTACGTATGGGCCGGCGGCAAGGTTGCCAGAAATACAACAGTCAGATATAACGGAAGATCGTATCATATCGGAAATGATTATAAAATCGTGACCGGTTTACATAAATGGAACGGAAGCTATTATCTGACTGATTCGGAGACCGATCCGTCAGGAGCTTTAATTACAAAGAGGAGCATGTATAGATATAAGAATGAACTGTACTTTGTAAAGAGCGGCGGAAAGATCGAAAACGGAGGCTTCTTCGACTATAACAATAAGCATTATTATGCCGGCAGCGACGGCAAGATAAAGAGAAGCAGGTTTACATACAGAGGCATTACTATCAATCCGGATTCAACTACCGGAGCTATAAGCAAAGAAGATTACAACAAAGTATTCCCTCCGGAAGAACCTGAAGAAGTGATACTAACACTAATTCAAACTAAAAAACTGTATCGCAACTTATATGGCGGCGTGCAACAGGTATAGTTGCACGCCGCTGTGTAACAATGGCAAAAACCAGATGATGGTCTTTGAAACAATGTAGATATATAGTAAAATACTTGGGTATTTACAGTTGCTGTTTCTATGAACGAAAGGATGAACGGATATGAAGAAAATGATTTCCTTATTGCTGATAGCAGCACTTATCCTTGTTAATGGTTCTGTGCATTTATATGCACCTGTTTACGCAGCATCATCACCGGAGATGAATATTTATGCCTTGTATCTGACACAGAATTCCGGTGAGAAACCATCCGCAGAGGATGAACAGGAACTCGGGGACGCGGTCATTGTAGAATCCGGCGGAGAGTATCTCTTGATGGATACCGGAAATTCTTTCGCTTCAAACAATCTGATCAGCTTCCTTAACGCTCTCGGTGTGAAGCAGATGAGTATTTACATTAGCCATTTGCACCCGGATCATTTTCGCGGGATGGAAAAAATAAGAAGCGAAACCAATATTGCTGTCGATAAGCTGTATCTTCCTGCAAAGACTATCGGCACAGATTATTCCACAAGCGATGGCGGCACTTTGAAAAACCAGTGGGAGAAAGCAGCGGGCTATTTTGAGAACGCTGAAGTTGTAGAGCTTAAAAAAGGATCGACCTTTTCTTTTGGAAGTGTTCAGGCAAAGGTTCTGGGTCCGGTAAGCAGCAACAAGCAGTCATCTTTTAAGAATGATACATATGGCAGTAAATCAGGACACTATCTTAATAACCAGTCTCTTACTACCATGCTTACATGCGGGAGCACAAAGTATCTTACGACAGGAGATATCGAGTCTTCATATGATCAGCCTAACTACAAGAAGCTGAAACTGGAAGAAGAAAAACTGGTTTCAACATATGGCAGCGCGCTCAAAGCAGATATTCTTAAACTGCCTCATCATGCTCTTAGTTCTTCAAACTCGCCGGCGTTTATCAATGCTGTCAAAGCCAAATATGCATTTGCAATGAATTCCGGTTATGAGAGTCCGGTGAAAAACTCGGATGGCAGAACTGTATCCAAGGCCATGACGCCTGCCAAAAGAGTGCAGAAGTACGGCCTGCTGTACCTTGTCAGCAATGAGAAAAAAGCATTACATATAAATGTAAAAAGCAACAATATAAAACTGATGAGAGCATCCGTTTCAGGCGGTAAAGTGTCTGACAGCGCAGCATTTGCAGGATCGTCATATACTGGATGGGTAGACCTTTACGGTCATACTCAGAAGAGCAACGGATATTATACCGGCAAAGACCATTACTATATGAAAAACGGTAAATTTGTTACCGGTGTTTCAAAGATAGGCGGTAAATGGTATAACTTCGGGTCCGGAGTAGTATCTCTGCAGGGGGTGTATAAAAACGGCTCCTACAGCGGCTGGAATTATATCAACGATAATAAAAAATTGCTGGGGTATTTCAACAAACCGGACTCAAAAGGGAGAGCAAGCGCAGCAATAGGGTTTGCCTATGTAAAAAACACTTCAGGGAAAAAGTGCGGTTTTTACTTCGACAAAAAGAATCACGGAGCCAGATTTGTACCGGCAAAAGGAGATTCCAACAGCAAGAAGAAACAATGGAAACTCAAAAAGATCGGGAAGTATAAATATCTCTTTAAGGTAAAAAGCGGTGCCGTCTTTAATCTGGGAGGTAAAAAGAACAAGTTCATGACTTTTAAGGGCGGAAAGCTTCGCGCGTTTGACAAGAAGGGGCGTATGCTTACCGGCCGTAAAAAGGTCAATGGAAAGAAGTATACCTTCAGTAAAAAAACCGGATTCCGCAAAAAATAAAAAACAATATTAATTATTTTTCCAGAAAGGACATTTCAACAACATGAATATTGAAAGCTTAGTAAAAGTTATTGGTGCTGATTTCTACACCGGTGTACCGGATTCTCAGCTGAAGGCTCTTTGCAATTATCTTATGAATACATATGGCATCGATCCGCATCACCATGTTATCGCTGCAAATGAAGGTAACTGCACAGCTCTTGCTGCGGGATATCATCTTGCTACAGGCAAAGTACCGGTAGTTTATATGCAGAACAGCGGAGAGGGCAATATAATCAATCCTGTCGCGTCTCTTCTCAGCGATAAGTGCTATGCGATCCCTGCGATCTTTGTAGTGGGATGGCGCGGAGAACCGGGCGTGCATGATGAACCACAGCACAAATATCAGGGAATGGTAACGGTCAAACTCCTTGAGGATATGGATATAGCGACATATGTGATCGGTGAAGACACGACAGAAGAAGAACTGGCTGAGGTTATGAAGGGCTTCCGCGATATCCTTGCTAAAGGTAAGTGTGTAGCATTTGTAGTTCGCAAAAACGCGCTGACTTATGATGTCAAGGTCAAATACAGCAATGATAACACCATGGTGCGCGAAGACATCATAAAGCACATTATCAAGGTTACCGGCACGGATCCGATCGTTTCAACAACGGGAAAGGCGAGCAGAGAGCTTTTTGAGGCCAGAGTAGCCAATGGACAGAGCCACAAATACGATTTCCTCACCGTAGGATCAATGGGACATACATCATCTATCGCTCTTGGCGTTGCTGTCAACAAGCCTGAAAGCAAGATCTGGTGCATCGACGGTGACGGCGCGGTCCTGATGCATATGGGCTCAATGGCGGTAATGGGTTCAAACAAGCCGAATAATATAGTCCATATCGTGATCAATAACGCTTCTCACGAAACTGTCGGAGGACAGCCAACCGTTGCAGGGGATATAGATATTGTTGCGATCGCAAAAGCATGCGGTTATCCTAATGCTGTTTGTGTAGCTGACTTTGATTCGCTCGACAGAGAGCTGCAGGCTGCAAAAGAGCGCAGCGAGCTGAGTCTGATCGAGGTCAAATGTTCAATAGGCGCAAGAGCCGACCTCGGAAGACCAACAACAACTGCAATCGAGAATAAAGAGCACTTTATGGAGTATTTAGCAGAACTCCAATAGCAGGATAATAATGAAAAAAACACATGGACAGTACAGGATATCGAGAAAGAATCTGTACTTTGATTTAAAAGAAATAGCGGGCGGCTTACAGAACAGAAGGGCTTTTATTATTACAGATATAGATTTTGAAGCATCGTATCTGGCCAAATATCTGGAAGAACTGTCTGTAGATACTGTAACCGCGTCATACAGCGGAAGCCGGACTTATGATGATATCCGCAAGTATACAGAAGAGTTCAGACAGTCTGCCAGTTCGATTATCATAGGCATCGGATCTGACAGCGTCATAAAGGCTGCAAAAGCGGTCAAGCTTTTTTCCTGTATGAGCACAGAGACATCGTTTTTTGACCAGCTGCCTTCGCAGACTTCTGTCAGGATGATCGCCGTTCCTACTACAATAGCGGGCATAGCCGACGCGGCAAAAAGCCTGCTTTGTATTGAGGAAGCTGAAAACGGTGATCGCAGACGGATAAAGGATCCCGGGGCTAAGCCGGAGTATCTTCTTCTGGATAATAAGCTGATATCATATAGTTCTAAAGCGCAAAAGAATGAAGAGCTGGCAGGTTTGCTTGGTTCCGCTGCAAATATGCTGTGGTGCTCTGAGTATGACAGTGCCGTTTTTCAGCTTTGTTCGGAGGCTTATCAGATCCTGTACGATAATCTGCTGGCGTTCATAAGGGATGAAAAAGACTCTCTGCCGCTAATGGAGGAGGCCGCTTTTAATATAGGGTGGGCTTCCGAAAAGCGGGGACATCTTGCGATCGATCGGTTTGTAACAAGGGTCGCTGCTCTTTGCGGTATATCGTCTGAAAAAGCATCTCTTCTTATACAGTCACCTTTGTCACTTGCGATTGCGGAAAGATTTGTAAGAAAAGGGATCACTTCGTTTAACGAAGAAGAGCTTGAAAATAAAGAGGTGATAGTTGAGGAGCTTTTAGACGCTGAAGAGAAAGAGCTGTATGCAAAAATGAGGACGATGTCTGATACTGTTGCTTACGAGGCACACAGAGTCAAGATGCTCGGCAAGCAGTTTTCGTTCTTAGCGCAGCTTCTCGAGATATCGCCTGAAACCGATCCTGAGGATTCTGTTATAAAACAATGCGCAGCAGAAATTGACAGCAGCTTGTTTGAAGAGTGGCCTGTTATATATGAGCCGGAAGAAGTGGAGTTTGTTTTATTCCAGCTTTTCCACAAAGTCAGAGTGGGGTATTTTACGGAGATCTGCGCCAGAAAACCAAACAGATACGCCCGCATCCTTGAAGAGACAAGACTGCAATACGAGGAGGATTTCTCAGAAGACCGGATCATTACCGATCCTTTCTATGTAAGAAGAAATCAGAGAGCAAAGATGGTGTCGGGCCTGCAAAAGCTGACATTGGAAACTTTAGTGCTGACCAGGGATTTTCTGAATGAAAACGGACTGAGGTTTTATCTCAGTGAAGGAACTCTCCTGGGAGCGGTCAGACACAGAGGCTTTATCCCGTGGGATGACGATATCGACATCATGATGCCGCGGGAGGATTACGATGCTCTTGTACAGTTGTCGGCGGAGGGGAAAGTCCCGCCTGAGCTGAATTTTGATGCTTTAGAGAACAACCCTAAGCATTGGGTACTCGGAGCAAAAATGCAATTGACCCGGCCGACAAATTATATACAGCGTAAAGTAGAGAAGCTGTCACCATACTGCGGA
>SVQJ01000120.1 GCA_015065395.1 Oscillospiraceae bacterium | reverse complement strand
AACGCTTTTGCCGTTTCGCCACAGCATAAAGCAATCGTCAAGGCAATTTTCAAGCAAATATTCTTCGCTTGCAAGATTAAAGTAGGGCTCAAGCGACGGGTTAAAGATCACTCTCATTGTCAGTTTTCCTTTGCTGTCAGGCTATTTTGGTTTTATGCATTTGTCTTTAATGGATGTGTGTTGGAAACTTTTAGTCAAGTGCATAAAATACTTTCGCGGACGTGCTTTTTACAATTATACGCTTTTTTCGCCCCAATTTCAACCTTTGAAAAAACTTTACTTGAAAGGCAATGAAATATGTGGTAATATAAATATGCAGAAGAGCAGCCTTAGCTTTCCCTCTCTGTAATATCATAACACACAAAACGGTAATGCTTATGCAGAAGATCAAAAAATCAACCATCATTCTTGTTATCGGAATCATTATTTTCTCTCTCGGTGCATATCAGAATATCAGATACGAAGAAGCAAAGGAATCCGGCTATAATGTAGAGGCGACCGTTACCCGCGTGAAGGTGCATGAACACGACGACGGAGATACCTACACTCTTTGGGGCGAATACGAAAAGGACGGAAAGACCTATTCCAACGTAAAGCTCGGTCTTTTTACAGAGTACCGCAAGGTGGGAGAGATCGTAAAGCTTGTAGTCAATCCCGATGCCCCAACCAAAAAAATGGCTGAAGGCGGCCTGTTCGGTGTTATCGGATTGGTCATAATTGTTGCAGCACTCATCCGAAAGCATAAAGAAAAAAAGGCAGAAAAGCTCTCCGGCGCTCCCGTCACAAATACCCCCGAAAACGATATTCAATCAGAATAATCAGGAAAGGAAATATCACTGCAATGAACGAAACATTGAAAACTCTCATTGAAAGAAGAAGCGTCCGTTCTTATAAAAAGGAACAGATAAAAAAAGAAGAGCTCGACAGGGTTCTCACAGCAGGCCTTTGGGCACCCACGGGCATGAACCGTCAGCACACACGCTTTGTTGCGGTCACCGACCCTGCAACCGTGAAAAAGCTTTCCCAAATGAACGCCGCCGTTATGGGAAGCTCAAGCGACCCCTTCTACGGCGCACCCGCCGTCATCATCGTTTTCGGCGACTCAAACGTATATACTTATGTTGAGGACGGCTCGCTGGCTATGGGAAACATGATGAACGCCGCACACGCTATCGGCCTCGGCTCCTGCTGGATCCACCGGGCACGGGAGATGTTCGAGTCCGACGAGGGCCGCGCCCTCATGGCAAAGTGGGGCATACCCGAAAGCTACAAGGGCATCGGAAACTGTATACTCGGCTACATTGACGCTCCGCCCGCAGACAGACCGAGGATCGAGGGCAGAATAATTACAGTATAATAGAAGATACAAAAAGCTTTCCGCATTCGTGTTTTGCGGAAAGCTTTTTTGTTTTGAATTTTTTGCAAGATCTCCAAAATCAGCGCAACCGATGGCAAAAGAAGAGCACTGTATATGCGAAAGCGTTTATGCTTTACAAACAAACTCATCGGGGAATATTATGAAAAAGATCAAGGACACATTGAAAAAGATAAAATTCATGATCGTTTATTCGTGGCGGATAAGCCCCTCTAATTTTATCTGCGCTGTTTTTCAGATAGCAATAGACACAGCAGAGCCGCTGCTGTTGCTGACACTTCCGAAGCACATAATAGACGCCCTCGTTTACGGAGCCCCCTGGAGCCGGGTATTATTCCATACGCTTCTCTATATCGGAGTGTTCGCCTTGAGCAAAACAGTACGTCTGATATACAACACAGTATCCGCACACATCATTAACGGATGTGATATAAAAAACGGACTGCACTATTTTTCGGATTTTCTCAATATGGATTATGAAAATCTTGAAAACGATGAACTGAGAAACATAAACCAAAGAATATCACGTACCGTTCGTGCAAATACATTCATTTACGAGGTGTTTGTACAGACCGTGACCAATATCCTTAAATTTATAGGATATACATATATCATTGCCACACTGCACCCACTGTTGATACTCTTTCTCTTGGTGCTGGTTCTTATAAACTCTTTTATATCTAAAAAAACGGAGAAGATCAATTACGAGTTTGAGCCTGTAACTGCGAGATTTTACAGAAAGCAGTCCTATCTTTTCGGTACTATGATAGGCTTTGACTGGGCAAAAGAAGTCAGGATAAACAAAGCCGACACATGGCTTCACGAAAAGCACAGAAGCGTAACGGAAGAATATATGAATGAAAATATTAAGCTTCAGAAAAAGCATCTGCCGTTCAATATTCTGTCGTCTGTCATTTCTTTTTCCGAAACCTTTGTGACCTACGTTTACTGCGCGCTTATGGCAATTACGGAAAGCATTACCATTGGTTCATTCAGCGTTTACGTAGGTGCCGTTGCCAACTTTTCTTCATCGCTTAACGCTGTAGTTCAGTCCTTCATTCATAATTCCTACGTTATGAAACGAATCGATGAATATCACGACTACCGCAGACGTATTAAGCCCTTTCACGAAAGCACAGATCCCGAAAAGAGCCCTGCCCTTGACAGCGCTCCTACCATCGAATTTGCGAACGTCTCCTTCAGATATCCGGGTACAGACTTTGATGTGCTGAAAAATGTATCCCTTAAGATCGAAGGCGGCAAAAGATTGGCCATCGTTGGCTACAACGGCGCAGGAAAGACTACCCTCATAAAACTTTTGTGCCGCCTCTACGAGCCAACGGAAGGAGAAATCCTCTACAACGGGATCAATATCAGAGATATACGGTATGAGGATTACATGGATATACTTTCCGTTGTTTTGCAGGACTTCAAATTGTTTGCTTTCCCCGTTTGGGAAAATATCATTCTGAACGGCAAGATGGATGAAGAACGCCTGGAATACTGCATTGATAACTGCGGTCTCAGCGGCAAGATCGCATCCTTACCAAAAGGGATAGATACCTCCATAGGACGTGAGTTTGATGAAAACGGCATAGAGTTTTCCGGCGGAGAAGGTCAAAAGTTGGCGTCTGCAAGAGCTCTTTATAAAAACGGAAAGATATCAATAATGGACGAGCCTACGTCTGCTCTGGATCCCATTGCGGAATACGAGCTATATAACCGATTTGACCAAATAATTATGAACAACACAGCCCTTTACGTTTCTCACAGGCTTGCTTCTGCAAAGTTTTGCGATAAGATTGCGGTATTTGCAGACGGCAGGATAATCGAAGAAGGAACACATGACGATCTTATGGACCAAAACGGGGTATACTGCGAAATGTTCAATAAGCAGGCACAGTACTACAGAGAGGAGTCAGGCAAATGAAAAAATATTTTTCCCACCTTATGCGAGAAATAAGCAACTGTATTTTTATTCTCAAGCTTTCCTGGAAGATAAACAAAAGGTTTTTCTTCATAAAGATCCCCCTTCTCATTATGGGAATCATCTCCTCTTTCTTCCCTTTGATATTCCTCCGTTTAATACTTAATGAAATACAGGAGGGTCAGGATATAAAGAAAGTGCTTCTTTATGCGGGAGGCTATGCAGGAGTGATTCTTTGCATCAATCTTGCAAACAATCTTTTGGGCTTGATCCTTGACAGACAAATGAAAAAGACAGTATACAGAACTCAGGAATTTCTCGGAAATACCGTAATGCAGCTTTCCTATTCCGATCTGGAGCAGCCCCGAATGAAGGATTTTATAGAGAAAGCTCAAAGCAGCAACCTATTCTTCGAGATCATAAATAACCTGTTTTCTTTTATATCATCAACGGTAACACTGATCGGTATGGCAGCTGTTGTCGTTACCCTGCAGCCTGTAATTTTAGTGATGATAGTAATTGTGGTACTTCTTCGTCTTCTCGCCGAAAAGAGAAACCGCAAAACTTACGAAAAGTACCGCAATATCTTCACACCGATAATGAGAAAAATAGGCTACCTGAACAGGCTCTTAGGTGCCATTGAATTTGGCAAAGAGGTGCGCATCAATAATATGCAGAAGTATATCCTCGACAAAACCATGGACGTTGCGGACAATGAGTATCTATATGAGAATAAAGGGCAGGTAAAGGAGCTTGCCAAAACCAATTCCATGGTAGATATAGCAGTTATTCTCCAAGAATGCATCGTTTATATCATCCTTGCCCATAAAGTGTTCTTTAGCGGAATGCCCATCGGTGATTTTTCCATGTACATGACCGGAATAAACAGCTTTACGGGATGCTTGCAGGGCATTATTTTCGCATTTTCAAATCTTCGAAAAAACGGCGAGTTTTCCGAGGACTTCAGGTACTGCGTCGAAACGGCAAATAAATCAAGGGAGAACAAAAAGCGTAGTATCTCTGTAAAAGAGATCAATGCAGTTGAGCTTGAATTCAGAAACGTGTCATTCAAATATCCGGGCACGGACAGAATGATACTTAAAAATGTTTCTCTCAAATTAAAAAAAGGCGAAACACTGTCTCTCGTTGGCGTAAACGGTGCAGGCAAAACTACATTCGTTAAGCTGATATGCCGCCTTTACGAGCCCACGGAGGGAGAAATACTCATAAACGGAATTCCCATAAACACAATTCCTTACGAGGATTATTGCGAGATTTTAGGAGTTGTTTTTCAGGACTTCAAGATATTTGCATTTTCCGTTGCAGAAAACATTGCTCTCAGCACAAGCTATGACATGGATAACGTTGAACGTTGCATGGAAGAGAGCGATATCATGAAAAAGGTGGACAGCTTATCCTTCGGAGCTGAAACCTTCCTTTCAAAGGAATTTAGTGAAAACGGCATTGAGCTTTCAGGCGGAGAAAGTCAGAAGCTTGCCATAGCCAGAACTCTTTACAAGGATCCTCCCCTCATTATACTCGACGAGCCCACAAGCGCACTTGATCCTATCGCAGAATATGAGATATATCAAAAATTCAGCAGTCTTGTACGGGGACGCACTGCTATCTATATATCCCACAGGCTTTCCTCCGCAAGATTCACGGATAATATAGCCGTATTTGAAAACGGCGAGCTTTGCGAATACGGGCCGCATCAAAAGCTTTTGAAGAGCGACAGCGGTATCTACAAAAAAATGTTTCAAATGCAAGCGAAGTATTATGCCTGATCCGAAGCCTTATTTCCCCTCGTGCTGTTTCTCCGTTTTAATCAAAATCAATAATAATATATTGTAAAGAATTTGAAAATTTGGCGTTATAACATCCTTATTTTTTCATAAAACTATGGAAATGAGGAAAAATATGTGATATAATCTTTGGTGGCATATCTATGCCCCCTAACAAAGCTAATAAATTTTTATATTTTTTGGAGGACTAAAACAATGGGCAATAAGTTTGTTTACCTGTTTTCCGAAGGCGACGCTTCCATGCGTGAGCTCCTCGGCGGTAAGGGTGCTAACCTTGCTGAAATGACCAAGATCGGTCTCCCCGTTCCCCAGGGCTTTACCGTAACTACTGAGGCTTGCACCCAGTACTACGAGGACGGCCGTAAGATCAACGATGAAATCCAGGCTCAGATCATGGAGTACATCGTAAAGATGGAAGAAGTTACCGGCAAGAAGTTCGGCGATAAGGAAAATCCCCTTCTCGTTTCCGTTCGTTCCGGTGCTCGTGCTTCCATGCCCGGCATGATGGACACTATCCTTAACCTCGGTCTTAACGAAGAGGTTGTTGAAACTATGGCTGCAAAGTCCGGCAATGCTCGTTGGGCTTATGACTGCT
>SVQJ01000119.1 GCA_015065395.1 Oscillospiraceae bacterium | reverse complement strand
ATTTAATATTACCTACCATAGGGGTGTTTTTGTACTGTCCGCACAATTTGGGGCAGTCCAAGGATCGGAGGTTTTTTTGCTTTTCGTTTTTCGGGTCTCTGTCGTACCTTTGTACGCCGACGAGCCCCGAAAAACGAAATCTGCATCCTTCTCGACAGTCCGAAGCAGCTTGTCGATAACTTTATCGACAAGCCGGAACGAGAAACTCGTTTGTAATAATTTTTTTATTTCCGTTGACATAAAGTTTTTCTTGTGTTATAATTCACTCACACGGTAGAGGTGCATTGTGCCAACAGTACTGCGGATGCCAAAGGGCTGACCATCCGTTGTCCGCAAGAAAGGGGCAGGTGCCGAAGGCAGACGGCGGTCTCGTCTGTGCTGGTTTGAGTGAATAATATCGCTCCGACTGTCGCTTTTTGCGGAGAGCTATCTATGTCTGTCTTTTTGGGGACTAATGTTCTTCGCCGGCCGTGATGTCGGCTTTTTTATTTGTATACATCGGAGGTCATTATTATGAAGAAAACTATTTTCAATGGAATCGCAACAGCCCTTATCACACCCTTCACCGAAGAGGGCAAAAATTACGAGCAGTTCGGTAAAATTATCGATTGGCAGATCGAGAGCGGAATTAACGGTCTCGTTATCTGCGGAACCACCGGTGAGGCATCCACCCTCACCGACGACGAACACCGCGATGCAATAGCTTATGCTGTTAAGAGAGCTGACGGCAGAGTTCCCATCATCGCAGGAACAGGCTCAAACGATACGGGCTATGCCCTGGATCTCACCCGCTGTGCCTGCGAGGCCGGCGCAGATGCTGTTCTTGTAGTTACCCCCTATTATAACAAGGCAACTCAGAAGGGGCTTGTTCAGATGTTCACCCAGATCGCTGACAAGAGCACTGCTCCCGTGATCCTTTATAATGTTCCCTCAAGAACAGGCGTTAATATCGAGCCCGATACCTACCGCATCCTTGCGGATCACGATAATATCGTGGGTATCAAGGAAGCAAACGGAAATCTTTCCAAGATAGTTGAAACGATGCACTATGTTCACGAGAAGCTGGATCTCTATTCGGGAAATGACGATCAGATAGTTCCTCTTATGTCTCTCGGAGGCGTTGGTGCGATAAGCGTTCTCTCCAATATTATGCCCCGCGAGACCTGCGAGATCTGCGAAAAATTCTTTGCAGGAGACGTGGCAGGCGCAGCAAAGCTCCAATACAAATACCATTCCATCATTGATGCTCTCTTTTCCGAGGTCAATCCCATCCCCGTGAAGGCAGCAATGGCGGCTATGGGCTACTGCGATAATTCTCTCCGCCTTCCTCTTACCGAAATGGATCAGGCAAAGGCCGAAAAAATGTACGCCATCATGCGCACACACGGCCTCATCAAATAAGAAAGAAGGGCATCCGTATCATGCGAGTTATTCTTAACGGTGCCGGAGGCAGAATGGGCTGCGAGGTCAGAGAGCTTCTCCTTTCCGGCGACGGTGACGTGCGCCTGGTTGCCGAGGTGGACAGGCTTGCACCCGGGTATACTCTGAAGCATCTTTCCGATTATAAGGAAAGCGCGGACGTTATCATTGATTTTTCCCATCACTCCATAACAGAGGAGCTTATCGCATATGCTCTTGCGAAGGAGCTTCCCTGCGTTATCTGCACCACAGGCCACACGGAGGACGAAAAGGCACTGATAAAGGAAGCTGCCAAAAGCATCCCCGTGTTCTACAGCGCAAATATGTCCATGGGGATTGCGGCTCTTTGCGATTTTGCCAAAAGAGCAGCACAGCTTTTCCCCGATGCTGATATCGAGATCGTGGAGGCTCACCACAACAGAAAGCTGGATGCACCCAGCGGAACGGCTCTTATGCTTGCCGACAGTATAAAGACCGTACGCAACGATGCCCTGTACGTTTTCGGCCGCCACGGCATGAAAAAAAGAGAGGAAAAGGAGATCGGCATCCACGCCCTGCGCTACGGTAATGAGCCGGGTATGCACGAGATCATAATCTCCACCGATAATCAGACCCTTTCATTAAAGCATAACGCACGCTCCAGAGCTGTGTTTGCCGAGGGCGCGATCAGCGCCGCAAAATTTATATGCTGCCGATGCGCAGGGCTTTACGATATGTACAGCCTTGTGAACCTTTGACGGCAAAAGCAGGTTTATATGTTACACTCAAATCTCCAAATAAACGAAAAGGGCCACCTCACCCTGGCCGGAGCAGACGTTTGCACCCTTGCGGATAAATATTCAACCCCCCTCTTCCTTATGGATGAGGAGCGTATCCGCGAAAACGCCCGTACCTATATCAGCGCAATGCGTGAGTTTATGGGAGAAGGCTCCCGTCCCCTTTTCGCAAGCAAATCCTGCTGCTTTAAGCGGCTTTATGAAATAATGGCTGAGGAAGGAATGGGGACAGACCTGGTTTCACCGGGTGAGCTCTATACCGCACGCGCCGCAGGCTTTCCTCTTGAAAACGCATTTTTTCACGGCAATAATAAAACCGATGCCGATATAGAATTCGCCATTGATTCAGGCGTGGGCTATTTTATTGCAGATAACCGCGAGGAACTTTGCAGTATAAACACTATCGCCAAAAGAAAGGGTAAGGTGCAGAATATCCTTCTCCGCCTCACTCCCGGAATCGATCCTCATACTCAGCAGAAGATATCCACGGGCAAGGTGGATTCCAAATTCGGAACAGCCATAGAAACAGGCCAGGCTATGGAGCTTTGCCGCTTTATCCTCACTCTTGAAAACATATCTCTCTGCGGCTTCCATTGCCATATCGGAAGCCAGATATTTGAATACGAGCCATTTGCCGATGCGGCAGATATCATGCTCCGCTTTATAAAGGATGTGAAGGACGAGCTTTCACACAGCGTTTCCATCCTGAACCTCGGCGGCGGCTTCGGCGTTAGATATATCGAAGAGCATCCTCACATCGATTACAGAGAGAATATCAAAAGTCTTGGTGAAAAGATCGATGAGATGTGCCTCGCACTCTCCTTGGAAAAGCCTGCGATCCTCATGGAGCCGGGACGCAGTATCGTTGCAGATTCGGGCCTTACCGTTTATTCCGTGGGAAGCGTGAAGACCATCACCGGATACAAAAGCTACGTCAGCATCGACGGCGGAATGCCCGATAATCCAAGATTTGCCCTTTATGAATCAGATTACACCGCCCTTATAGCAAATAAAGCTGATAAAGAAGCTGATTTTGTTGCAACCATCGCGGGAAGATGCTGCGAAAGCGGAGATATAATCCAGGAGGACGTTAACCTCGTCTGTCCCGAAAGGGGAGACTACCTCGCCGTCCTCGTGACGGGCGCATATAACTACTCCATGGCTTCCAATTATAACAGACTTCCCCGCCCCCCCGTTGTTATGATACGTGACGGCAAGGATTACGTGGCAGTAAAGCGTGAGACCCACGCGGATCTTATCAGAAACGATATATAAGAATCACCGGATAAAAAGCCAAATCGGATATATCAATCCTGCGCCTTTTATAAACAAAAAAGGAACTTTTGTCTAATAAAAGTTCCTTTTTTGTTGCTCAAAAGTAACCAAAGGTCACAGCTTTGAGTAAGAGTAAACCAGGTGCACCTACAACCGTCACACTCCGTATTTTTTAATATATCTTTTTGCTTCGTTTCTGATCCAAGCGACCGCGTGATCCGTATAGGGTTTGATCTTCTCTATATATTGCGAAGCTCCCATTTTATAAAGAGTGCTTATGATATGACCGTCAATATCTTCATCTGTTAATACAGCTGCTATTCTATCTGCATAGGATACATACCGCTTCTTTCCGAGCAACATAATAAAGCTTTGTCGGCCTCTCTTTGCTCTGATATCAACACATATTTTGCACACTCTGTCGGCCTGTTCAGCATTCAACTCTTTGCGATCCGATAGTATCAGTTGTCTTATATCTTCGCCTGTTTTCCAAAGTTCAAGCTCAAAATCATACCAGTCATGAACCGTCGGCGCTGATTCCATATAGGGCAAATCCGGAAGGTTTTTCTCCGGAATCAACCTTTCCGCCGAAAGCAGCAAACCGTTCAAATGCGTATCAAATTCATCTCTTCTCATTTGCTGTTCTCCTTTGCAGTGTTGATCAAGGCAATCAAAAACGGCAGTTCGTACCGCATTGATTATGAAGATCAAAAACGGTTTCTCTGTTCACAATATCACCTTCGGAAGTATTATAGCATATAGAATGAAATATTGCTACGCAATATGAAATAATCCTTCGGATCATGAAATATTTTGTCCAAGCGGCAAAATATGAAATAAAATTTGCCCATATTCGCGCAAGCGAATATTTCACATTTGCTAAGCAAATATTTCACAGCGAAGCTATTTCACTTGCCCCCAAGGGCAAATTTCATTGAAAAGACCCAACATTTGTCTACGACAAATGTTGGGTCTTTTCTGGTGGGCCATCTAGGACTCGAACCTAGGACCGACCGGTTATGAGCCGGTAGCTCTAACCAACTGAGCTAATGGCCCGCTCAGCGCAAGAAATATGATACCACAAGCTTTCGCTTTTGTCAATCCCTTTTTTCAATAAGTATCCGTTTTTTTGAATCATATTTCGCGCTTTTATATTGTTTCTCAAATCAGAATGAACATTCATGCTGACAAAACCATTATCCAAGTGATAAAATAAAACAGCGCGCTTATCGATCCCATTACAATTCCCGAGACACTTACACCGTTTATATACCCCTGCCTCCGTGCACCCAAAGCCAGCACTATCGCAAGAATACTGAAGGTTGAAAAAAGCATGACCACAAATACATCATCAGGATGGCTGTTGCCTTGAAGATCAATTGCAATAAGCAAAAAATCCATGGAAAATACAAGTCCTATTATACCCAGCACCATGGATGCAATGCCTTGTCCCCTGCCGGGGATGACAGGTTTTTGCGGTAAATATATTTGATTGGGATGCATATATTTCCCGTCACTATAATTGTTTTTTGTGGCACAATTATGACAGAATTTATCTGTTCTTTCACAGCAGCCCCGCATTCAACGCAATACTTCACAGCTTATCCCTTTCGTTTAATTTCAAATTTCACATTGAGGATATCCCCTGCTATGACTTGATTTTATCATACAGTACAACTCCTTCAACAACACTGGGATTTTCAATTAAGAATTATCTCAAAAAAGATTTGTTGCCTCCGTTTCCCTTCAACGGAAAGATGCGGTATCCCATGATCTGAAGATACCGCACCAGAATTATTTTAGATTCTCCCGATCAATGCCTTAACACGAGCTTCGGTCTTGCTTCGGCAACATAATTGCTCATTATCGCGCCGTACACCCCACACCCACGGCAGGTCCTTTCCATACAGAAATCTATTTCATGCCTCGTTTTTGCCTCCAGACTGTTGAATCTTGAGACCGTAGCATCACCTATCACTCCCTCGCAGGTTATGGTGTATCTTCCTTCGCTTCTGTAAAACGGGCAATAGGCCCTTGCATCTATAAGCTTATTTGACATTATTATTCCATCCTTTCATTATATGTATCCGACATAACCCGTGCTTATTCCACTGCAGACGGTGCACAGGGATATATTTTTGTATTTTATGCCGCCAACAGAACTTTCCCTGCAAAGCAGACACTTCTCATCCTCTGCCCTTTTCACACAAAGCTCGCACAGCGTCCTTGCTCTGATCCTGTAATATTTTTCACCCA
>SVQJ01000118.1:5082-5782 GCA_015065395.1 Oscillospiraceae bacterium | reverse complement strand
CGAGCCCCGAAAAACGAAATCTGCATCCTTCTCGACAGTCCGAAGCAGCTTGTCGATAACTTTATCGACAAGCTGTGCCGACGTCAAAGCGGATTTCCGCTTTGACGTCGGCTTTTGTATTGCAAGCTTTAGATATCCCGTTCATAAAGCTTTTTTCAAAAAACTGGCGTTTTTCCTTTTACGGAGGATACGGGACGTGTGCTGATAACGCTTCTTTGGTATTATTCGGGAGAAAAGCCTTTTTCAAAGATATAGTCAAGGCGCTCCTTGTTGCCCGTCAGGTGGAGATAAGCGAAAACACATTCAAGACCCGTAGCACGGCTGTACTGGGCATGGGTTGCGCTTTTGGGAGAAGAGTGGGTGTGGTTTCTGCCTCTTTTGTAAACGGAAAGCTCGTCGTCCGTAAAAACGTCCATAAGCTTTTCCACCGCTTTGGCCTGGCTCACGGCAGTCACATATTCGGCGGCTCTTTTGTGAATATCACCTGCGCCGTCCAGAATGAGCTTTTCTCTTACCATGACCTCAAGAACAGCATCTCCCAGATATGCCAGGGATGCGATGGATAATTGATTAACTTCGTGTGCGTTCATGTTCATATCAGATCTTTCGCTTGAAATATCTTGTTATAAGCTTTTGCCATGGATTGAGTCCTGCATAGACAGATGCGATCATATCCTCCAGATACTCAGCCAAAGCATTA
>SVQJ01000118.1:0-5072 GCA_015065395.1 Oscillospiraceae bacterium | reverse complement strand
AAGCTCTCCGTAATTCAGACCGTGGCCGAATTCTTCCTTTTGCATAGCCTCAATCACCTCACCGACATCAATATGAGAAAGGTTGCCGTATTCATCCCTCATCCTCTGTATGAACTCGGACGGCACCTCTCCGGGGCGGGGCTGACAGTCGATAACAGAATATATTTCCATGATCCAGTCGTTAAGCTGGCGGGCGATGGCGTGGTTATCACGATCTTTTGCGGTGAATTCTTCATTATTCTTTGCCGCATCTATTATGCTGTATCTTGCGTTCATTGCCTCCCATGCCCGTTTTCTGATAAAACGCACGAGCAGAGAGATGAGGAATCCCAAAAGTGCAAGACCTGCAATAACGATCAGGATGATAAAGAGAATGGTGAGATCTGATTTCTTCTTGCCATCATCCTCAATATCGGCATAATCATCTCCGTCGATCTCAAGATCTCCGATATCAATATCCCCTACTGGAGGATCGATAGGCTGGGAGAATCCGGGGGAATGCTCATCACCCGAAGGATCACTCACATCGGGAATAGGATCAATGGTATCGCTGTTGGGGTCGTACATATCATCGCTCAGATCTCCCGGGGTGACCTCGTATGTCATCCAACCCATACCATCGGTGTATACCTCGATCCATGCATGGGCGTCCGTTCCGTAAACGGAGGCACGATTGATGGAGTCCTCGGTACCCATGGATTCAAAGTTACTTGCGATATAGCCTTCAACATATCTTGCGGGTATACCGCTCTCCTGCAAAAGCGCAACTGCTGCTGATGCAAAATGAGAGCAGTAGCCTTCTTTCACATCGGTAAGGAAGGTCTCGATAACGGGTTTTCCCGAAACCGCAAGACTGTCATCAGGCTCTTTGGTGTAGGTGAATCCTTCTCTCAAGTAGCCGACAACAGCCATCGCTGCCTCGTGAGCAGAGAGGGTGCCGTCGCTGTCATTGAGAAGGGCCTCTGCCATTATTTCGCCGGAAAGCTGAGCAATAGTCTCGTTCTCCGTTTTTGCGGTGTAGTTTTCAAGAACATACTCCCGATACTTTTCCTCTGTCTTGAAGGAATCGATAAGCTCCTTTTGCTCCTTTGCGCTCATTTCAAGATAGTAACGTTCAACAAGGGAGGTTCCCTGGAATTCTATCTTGTTTTCGGCGCAGTATTGCTGGAAGCTGTAGCAAAGAGCGTCAGCCTCGTCTCCGGAAGCTGAGGGATTGTTTATTATGATATCCTTTGCGGCGTTATAGTAAGCGAGGGTTTCTGCAATGTTCTCGGAAACGTCGGCACGGTTGTATGCCGGGATGTATGAAACAGTGCTGTATCCCTTTCCTTTGCTGTAGTAGAAGGAGGAATAGATACCTTCAAAATAGTTGCGGTATTTGTAGGATGTGGGGGATGTGGATTTGTATTTAAGTATGCCAAGGTCAGAGTTTACGCCTGAAGGGACAAAGATAAGAAGGCTTGCTCCCTTAACGCGCCAAACGTCTATCTGCTGAACGGTAAAACCTTGGGACGTGAAATTCTTATAAGTGTTTTCATCCTCAATAATAGCAGATGAGGGGAAAACATAGCTGTAAAAATCGGTTTTGATGGAATCGGGAGTAAAGTTCTTCCCGAAAAGGTCTCTGTATTCGTGGACCTCGTTGTAATCTGCGCTGAGCCAGGTATCGTTTTCCCAATCAAACTCGGTTGCAGTCCAGCTTCTGAGGTAAACGTTGGATTTGCCCCAGGCATCAACGCGGAACAGAAGATCCTCGTCAAGCTTCAGCGGATCAAAGGTGAGAGCTCTTGGAGTAAGCTCGTGAAGCCCGTAAACGTATGTATCGTTAAGGTCAACGTCGCTTCCGCGAAGATAAGCGGTAACGTATGCACGTATGGTCTGTATCCTGTCGTTGAGGGGATCAATGGTAAGGAAAGGACCGCTCACAACGCTCATAGGAAGCCAAACTGCCAAAAAAGCGGCAAGAGCAACTCCGAATCCTGCGTAACCGCCTGCCATCGAGATACGGCGGAGCTTTGCACGGTTTTCCTTTTTTTCTTTCCTTGCTTTGAGCCTTTGGCTTTTTTTCTCGTCCTGAGAAATCCCGTTTCCGGCAGCTACGGCAGAGATCTCCTTTGCGATACTCTCAGCTCCTGCCTGATCCTTTGAGCTCTTTGCGCTTTTCAGCGCCTTTTTCAGCTCGGTAAGTCTTTGCTTTTGCTCTTTTTTGTCAGCCTTTGCCTTTTTCTTCTCAAGCTTTGCGTTTAGTAAAGCATCCTTTTTAGCCTGCTTCAAAGCTTCCTTATGAGCCTTGAAAACAGCTTTCTTTGCTTTTTTTGCCTTGGAATGAGGAATGTCAGCATCGATCGCCTTGTCATATACCCGGTCTGCTTCCTTTCGAAGGTCAGCCTTTGCTTTTTTCTTCTCGATCCGTTTCTTTGCGCGAAACTCCTTTTTATCAAGCTTGCGCTTTTTGTGCTCCATGATCTTCTCGGCACGTCCTGCATAACGGTGATCGTATATCTTCAGCGAAACCGCCGCCAATACGAAAACTATTATGAAAGCTATGCCTGAAGTGCCAACGGCGATGTTATATGTGAGAATAGGCGCAAAAACTGCAGTCAGAAGTATCACTACGGGGAAGAGCCTGGTTTTTCGCTGAACGCAGAAGTAAAGCACAAAGCCTATCAAAGACGCGAGAAGAAAGGCTCCCGCAAATCTGTAGGGATCGTATGTGGCGTATTCTGCGGTGGTATAATCGTAGCCGTCCCTGATCATATAGTCACCGAAGGAATAATATCCCAAGGACGAGAGATTGTAAAGAAAATAGTTATAGATCCTGAGTGCACTCTTGACTATGAAATCGAAGGGATTGCCATAAGCGATGGCGTAAACTCCTATGGTTATACCGCTGTAAAGAAAGGGAGCGGCTATAGCGCACACTGAGTTTACGGAAGCAAAGGCCGCGGCGAGAGCTACGGGCAGAGAGAGGAGCGCGATGCTCCAGGGGGAAACCACGCAGGCGGCAAAATAATCCGAATGGGTAAGACCTGCGGCACCGCAAATAAAGGAGGTGATTCCCAGAACTCCTATGTAGAGAACAAGGGTCCTTAGTGCAAGTCCTACATATTGCATGGTTTTGGAGAGAGAATCTGCAGGAGAATAATATATCTTCTCAGGGCTTCTCTCTTTTTTCTTTTTACCGTTTACCCTTATGGGGGATAATAAATCTTTGTTTTTCAAAAGGATATTTCCGCTTTTTGCGGCTCCTTTCCGTTTATATAAGATCGTTGCAGATAAGCACTGTCTTGCCGTCGGACTGAGTGGCTTCGAAAACGTCGATCATATTTATGCCGGTATATTTCATTTCCATTCTGCAGTTGTTGGCATATTCCAAGCGTTCCTTGGGATTTTTGTATTTATCTGCGGGGTTGAAAAGCAAAATTTCGGTCACGCAGCCGGTGCCGGCTCCTCCGAAGATCGCGGGAACTGCGGAGTATTCGGAAGCGGATGCGGGGTCGATGTTGGAGGTGATGAATTTTATGGTAACATTGATGCTGTCGCTTATCACTCCCGTAAGAGAGGTGATGCGCTTTTCCTCGGGAGATACGGGTGCCGAAGCAAACTTGAGATAAAGATCCTCAAGAGCAGAGGAATCGCTGATATCTGCGGTATACATTCCGCTGTCGCTTCTTTGATCGAACCAGATAACGGTGCAGTGGTTGCCGCGTCTCAATTCGGAATTGATCGCAGCCACCGCGATCTCGATAACGCCGTCAGCGCAGTATTCGGGAAGCTCATCCTCAAATTCATCCTTTACTATGCCGCCCCATGCACGCTTTGCGCGGGTAAGCTCATCCTCCTTCAAGGAGACGGTATCCTCTCCGACGATCAGAGAAAGCTGATCGATCATATCCTTTGCACTGATCTTTTCTTCCTTGGCGATATCGGAAGCATCTTCGGCTTTTTCAGCCTTTTTCTTGCCCTTTCCGCTGGTTTCGCGTATAAGTGCATCTATCATATCGATGGTTTCGATATCTCTGGCAGAGTTGCCCTTCTTGCGGCGGCGTCTGTACTTGCGCATGCGGCGCTTTTCCTCAAGCTCCTCGCGAAAAGCGGCTATTTTTGTTTTCAATGTAATGGGATTTCCCTTGTCATCTTCTTTTTTCTGAAGCTTTGCAAGTATTTTTAATTTCTTTCTTGCCTCCTCCTTCTTTTGCTCGGGACAGACGGTGGGGGCGGAAAGATCAACGAAAACGTAAGTATGGCGGTCGTTATTTGTGTTGTAATCCTTTACCTGCAGCTCCTCTGATTTTGAGGAAAGCTTCCAATGGATGCTTTTCAGAGTATCTCCCATGCGGTATTCACGGATATTCGATACCTCCGATCTGTCGCGGGAGTCAAAGGTGCGAACCAAAGGAGAGGGAACATCCGATACAGATGATTCTGCCTCTTTTTCAAAGTCCAGCCTTCTGGGCAGAACGGTAACGTTGCTGAAATTGTTTATATCCATCCGCATTCTGAAAAGGCGGAGAGGGTCGTAAACGTATATCTGATGTACACCGATCTCGTAAAGACCGCGATAGCGGAAGGAGACCGTGTTTTTAACGCTGTATCCGCCGAAGGGAACGAGGGAAAGGATAAGCTTTTGATAAAGGCAGCGAACTCCGTCCTCTCTGGGCTTGGACATAATGGCTTCCACGAAAGGATAGGGGATGGGAGTGCCGTTTATAATACGTATTTCGTATTCAACGGATGCCATTTTTTCAGTGCTTGTTTTGTCCGTCATAACGTAGACCTGGATCGCCGCCTTTCCTATCAGCATGATGATGAAGGAAAGGGGAAGGGCGATTATCAGAAACCAGAAGAGAACGGATGAGACCGTGCTTCTGAGAAGCTGGGTCAGAATGAGGGAGAATGCAAGCAATAAGATATATGGGGCAAGGCTCCATCGGGGAACAATGGAGGGACCCCGCTTTTTATTCTCGTAACGGGACATATAAGTACCTTATCTTCCTGTTCTGTAAGGAACCTCAACATTTCTCTGGTGCCAGGCGCGAACCTCGGATGCGGTCTTCTTTTCAAGGCGCGCC
>SVQJ01000117.1 GCA_015065395.1 Oscillospiraceae bacterium | reverse complement strand
TTTTCAGATGTAAGAGATGTTACTTGCTCTCTTTAACTTGCCTATAGGGCGGTCTGCGCCTTTTTCGACAGCCTGAGCCGACGTCAAAGCGGAAATCCGCTTTGACGTCGGCATATAGATGCCATAATCCAAAAGCAGGGAAGCGCATAAAAATGAACGAGCTCATTTTTATGCGCTTCCCTGCTTTTGGATTTTTTCTTTCAGCTATCGTTGTTCTTCTTTCTGTATCTACCGGTCAAATGTAATCTTAACGTGACATTTTCGGTCCGCTATTATCTATTCTTCAGTATCCGGAGCTTTTTCTTCAATCTTGACCTTGGCAAGGGGATTATGCTCCATTGCTTTTTCCATGCCTTCATTTGAAACGTGGGTATATATCTGGGTAGTATTAAGCTGTTCATGCCCCAAAATATCCTTAAGAACTCTTATATCCACGTCACCCGACTGATACATAAGTGTTGCCGCAGTGTGGCGCAATTTATGGGTGGAATAATTTTTATATTCAAGACCTGCCTCAGTGAGGTACTTTTTTACCATCCACTGAACCGTTTTTTGACTTATACGCTTTCCCAGCCTCGAAATAAACAGCGCATTCTCCCGCTCCCCTGCTTCCCTTTGGGATAGACGGACTTTCAGATAATCCCGAAGAGCATCACGGCAGGCAGAATTGAGATAAACCACCCTTTCCTTGGCACCCTTACCCGTAACGCGCAGGGACAAAAGCTCGCGGTCTATATCTCCAAGGCTTATACCGCAAAGCTCACTGAGACGCATACCGCAGTTCAAAAACAAGGTAAGTATGCAAAAATCTCTTTCCTTTGTTTTGCTTTGAGGATCATTTTTTACGGCTGAAAGGAGATCAATGCTTTCATCCACCGAAAGATGCTTCGGAAGCTGCTTTTTTTTCTGGGGAGACTCTATATCCTTCACCGGATTATTAGTAAAATACCGGCGCTTTACCGTCATATACTTATAAAAGCTTCTAAGGGCAGAAAGCTTGCGCGCCCTTGCCGCTGTACCGTTTTTTCTATCCTTCGAAGCATATCCCACAAAGGAATAGGCATCCCATTCCGTTACATTTTCAAAAAAGCTTCTGTCCAGGGATGAAATGTCCAGTTTTGACATCTCCTCGCTGTCAAGAGGAAGTTTGTTTTTAACAAAATAGTGATATCTGCAAAATGTCCGAAGGTCGTTCATATATTCGCTCACCGTTTTCTCCGAGCGGCTGAGTACTGTCAGCATATAGTTTGCAAATTCACGTATATCCGCAGGATATGTATCAAAATCCTTGATCGACATTACAATCCCCCTCTCTTTATTGGGTATTATACTATAAAATTCGCGCATTTCAAAGACATTTTGTAAACTTTTTTGTGTACCTCTTGAAAACATAACGCCGTAAAGCTAAAATGTTTGTATAAACAAGAAAACGGAGCGTTTATGAATAACAACATATCTTCTGTAAAACGAAAAAGTTCATACGGAACACTTGTAAAGAAAATGATGCTTTCCCAGTTCGGTGCAGCTATGCTGGGGATCATGATATCCATACCCACCGTTGAACCGAATATATATCTTGAAATAACCACTTCGTCCTTTGCAGCTCTTTTTTATATGTATATCCTTTACACATCTGTTTGGGACGTTGCGGCAAAGGATAAGCTTGCCATTGACGGCGGCAGGCTCAAGGAGGATAAATTCAAAGGATTGAAGGCTTCCCTTATTGCAAATGCCCCCACCCTCGCCATCGGCCTCATTTCCATTGCGGGCAGAGCACTTAACGGTGCTTTTCGCCTCGGTTGGGCAACCGACGTTGCGGCAATATCAAGCTCTGTCGGTCTTTTGTGGAATTCCATGTATATCGGATTTATCAATATTTTCAATCCCGGCGCCGGTAACGGCAACTGGGCGCTCATCCGCTTCTCTCTCCTCTTCTTCGCGGTGACCGTACCGGCTCTTATCGCTTGTCACCTGGCGTACACCGCAGGTCTTGCCGGTAAGAGGATAATCCCCGAGAAAAAAAAGAACGATTGACGAAAACATAAAACTTAAATATCAAAAAAAGACTTTTTTAGTGCAAAAGCACTTGAAAAGTCTTTTTTGGTGTTGACATATTTGGAAAAAGTTATATAATTAATATGTACGGCTATGTACAAAAAGTAATACATTACGGCAAAAGATTTGCCGACCAAAATATTCTGAAAAGAGGTTATTTCTATGAGCAAGAACTGGGCAAGCGTTGATCTTGCAAATGTTCCCAACATCGTCTCCGAAACAGTTCCCGGCCCCAAGTCCATCGAGTATCACGAAAGATGCTCCGCCTACATGAAGGGCTATTCCAGCCAGGTAAAGCTGTTCCCCGTTGCCTTTGATTCAGGCTTCGGTTATACCCTTCGCGACGTTGACGGCAATACATATCTTGATTTCTCCTCCGGTATCTATGTAACCGGTCTCGGTCATTGCCATCCCAAGATCAGCGAAGCAGTTGCAGAGCAGGCAAAGAAGCTTATGAACTGCCATGACTTTACAACTAAGGTAAAGATGGAGCTGGTTGAAAAGCTTCATGAGATAACCGGCGGACGTTTTGCCGGATTCCAGTTCTACGATTCCGGTACAACTGCGGTTGAGGCAGGTCTCCGTTGTGCCAGAGCGGCTACAGGCAAGCAGGAATTCATTTCCTTCTGGAGAGATTTCCACGGTAAGACCTACGGTGCAAACTCCCTCGCTGTTGTGGGTCCCGACACACACATGAGAGCTCCCGGCTTTATGCTCGCTCCCAGACCCAATCCCTATCGCGACTTCTTCGGCAGAACACCCGAGGAGGCTTGGAAGGATTCCTCTCCCTACATCAGAATGATCGAGGGTATTCTTGATAACGAATGTGCCTCCGGCGGAAAGAACGTTGCAGCTATCGTGCTCGAGCCCATTCAGGGCTGGGGCGGCTCCATCGTTCCTCCCCCCGATTTCATGCCCGCACTCCGTGCTCTTTGCGACAAGCGCGGCATTCTCCTTTTTGCTGACGAAGTTCTTAACTGCATGGCAAGAACGGGTAAATGGCTTGCTATGGATCACTGGGATGTTACCGCTGATATTACAACTCTCGGTAAAGGCTTCGGTAACGGCTTCCCCGTGACCGCACTCGCAGTTTCAAAGGATCTCGCTCCCGCGATCGAGAAGATAAGCGCCTCCTCCAGCTACGGCGGAAACCCCATGGCTTGCGTTGCAGCTCTTGAGTCCATCAAGGTCATCGAAGAGGAAAACCTCAACGAGCGCTCCATCCATCTCGGTGAGATCATGCTCGCAAAGATGAAGGAAATGATGGCAGCTCATCCCATCATCGGCGATGTTCGCGCTATCGGCTGTCTCCAGGCTATCGAGATCGTTAAGGATCGCGAGACCAAGGAGCCCTTCGCCGAGGCCGGTCAGATGATCTATCAGAAGGCATTTGAAAAGGGTCTTGCCTGGGTTCCCTCCGGCCACATCCTCCGTATGTCTCCTCCCATGATCCTCGACGACGAGGCTGCCCTCAAGGGTCTTGACATCATTGAAGAGGCTGTTTGCGAAACCGAAAAGCATTTCGGTTATTGATTTGAATTTGATACCGGCACCCAAACAGGATCCTCTGTTTGGGTGCACTGAATATGAATATAGAGGAAAATAAAATATGAAAACTGTAAAATTCGGTCTTATCGGCTGCGGCCTTATGGCAAGAGAGTTTGCTTCTGCCGCTGCACGCTGGTGCCATCTCAACGGCGATATCCCCCGTCCTGAGATAGTTGGTATATGTTCTGTTGTTCCCGCTGAAATGGAATGGTTCCAAAAAAACTTCCCCGAGATCAAGTACGCTGTTACCGATTATAAGGAGCTTCTTGAAAAGGACGATATCGAGGCTATCTACTGCGCAGTCCCCCACAATCTTCACGAACAATTCTATATCGATATCATCAACAGCGGTAAGGCTCTTCTCGGAGAAAAGCCCTTTGGTATCGACAAGGCTGCCAACGACAAGATCATGGAAGCTATCAAGGCTCATCCCGAGGTGTTCGTTCGATGCTGCTCCGAGTTCCCCTACTATCCTGCAATGCAGACCATGATCAACTGGTTCAAGGAAGGCAAGTTCGGAAAAATTCTTGAGATACACTGCGGATTTAACCACTGCTCCGATATGGACACTCAGAAGCCCATCAACTGGAAGAGAATGGTTAAGTTCAACGGCGAATACGGTTGCCTCGGAGATCTTGGCATCCACACCCAGCACGTTCCCTTCCGTCTCGGCTTCAAGCCCAAGACCGTCAGAGCTCATTTCTCCAACATCATCAAGGAGCGCCCCGACGGAAAGGGCGGTATGGCAGTTTGCGATACCTTTGATAACTGCACCATTTTCACAACCACTCTCAACGCAGACGGCGATGAGATCCCCATGACATTTGAGACCAAGCGTATGTGCCCCGGATCCACCAACCGTTGGTTCTTCGAGATCTACGGCATGGATTGCTCCGCTCGCTTCTCCAGCGACGATGCAAACGCTTTCTATTACACCTCTTCATGGGGCAAGGAGCAGTCCTGGAACCGTATCATCATCGGTTACAAGCCCATGCTCCCCACAATCACCGGCCCCATCTTCGAATTCGGCTTTACCGATGCTATCCAACAGCAGATCGCCGCATTTATGCTTGAAATGGAAGGCAAGGAGGTTCCCTTCGGCCTCTTTACTCCCGAGGAGACCGTTCTTTCCCATACAATGGCAACCGCCGCGCTCAAGTCCCATTACAATAATACCGTTGAGGTACTTGACTAAGTGAACAATTTAATATATAATATTCAAAAATCCGTGCTGAGCACGGATTTTTGAATATAGCAATTGAAGAAAGGCTCATATCATGTCATCTCTTATCACCCGTGCAATCACATCCGACGGAAGCGCAAGAATGATAGTAGCTCAGACTACAGAGATAGTTCAGCGCGCCGCTGATATTCACAACACCTCAAAGACCATGACTGCCGCCCTGGGCAGAAGCCTTACCGCCGCCTCCCTTATGGGAAGTCTTCTTAAAGATAAAGATAATTCCCTCACCTTCCAGATAAACGGCAACGGCCCCGGAGGAAAGATCGTTTGCGTTTCAGATTATAAGGGAAATGTTCGCGGATATTGCGAAAATCCCGCAGTGGAGCTTCTCCCTAACTCCAAGGGTAAGCTTGACGTAGGCGGAGCTGTCGGAACCGACGGCGGCCTCATAGTTATCAAAGATATGGGTATAGGAGAGCCTTATGTAGGCACCTGTCCCCTTGTGAGCGGCGAGATAGCCGACGACGTTACCCGCTATTTTGCGGACAGCGAGCAGACCCCCACCGTATGCGCTCTCGGCGTTAGAGTTGACAACGACCACAAGGTTATTGCCGCAGGCGGCTTTCTCGTTCAGCTTCTCCCCGGAGCTGAGGACAGCGTTATAGACGTTATCGAAAAGAATATAACGATGACCTCATCCGTTTCATCCATGATCTCTTCCGGCTTAACGGCAGAGGAGATAGTTGCATCTGTTCTCGGGGGTACCGAATATGAAATGTTCGATGAGTTTGATATCGACTACGTTTGCAACTGCTCACGTGAGCGTTATCTCTCAGCTATAGCCGGCCTTTCCGGAAACGACGTACGCGATCTTTGTGAAAAGGGCGAGCCCATTGAGGCGGTTTGCCATTTCTGCAACGCTGCCTACAGCTTTGAGCCTGAGGAAATTATGGAAGAGTTTGTGAAAAAGATTGAGAAATAAGCTTCAAAAGCCGCCATCTGGCGGCTTTTCAGCTTGTCGATAAAGTTATCGACAAGCTGCTTCGGACTGTCGAGAAGGATGCAGATTTCGTTTTTCGGGGCT
>SVQJ01000116.1 GCA_015065395.1 Oscillospiraceae bacterium | reverse complement strand
GTAAAAACGGTGTGGTGTCACGCCGTGAGCACTGTGGCAAAAAAGATAAAAAGCTCTGTGTGTTTGAGTACATCTATTTTGCTCGTCCGGATTCCGTTATAGACGGCGTTTCGGTACACGCTTCCCGAGTTGAAGCAGGGAAAATTCTTGCAAAAACACATCCCGTTACAGCCGATATTGTCATCGGCGCCCCCGATTCGGGTCTGGATGCAGCGCTTGGCTTTAGCCAGGAATCTGGTATCCCTTACGGTATCGGCCTTATCAAGAACAAATATATCGGCAGAACCTTTATTTCTCCGGGACAAGGTGCAAGACTTGACGGTGTTAAAATAAAGCTCGCCGCAGTAGAGGAAAGCGTAAAAGACAAACGTGTGGTTTTGGTGGACGATTCTATCGTTCGCGGCAATACCATGGGACGTGTCGTAAAGCTGCTTCGGGACGCAGGGGCAAAGGAAGTTCACGTTCGTATTTCCTCACCGCCGTTTCTGCATCCTTGCTATTATGGAACGGACATTGATTCCGAGGAACATCTGATCGCCTGCAAGTACAGCTTTTCAGAAATATGCGGCATCATCGGTGCCGACTCTCTCGGATACTTCCCGGCAGAGAACTTAAAACATCTTACAGGTAACAGTGGATTCTGCAGTGCCTGTTTTAACGGTGAATATCCTACAAAGGTTCCCGCAGACACCCGAAAGGACCGGTTTGAACAGCGGTTATCAGATATTAAGAAATGAGGTACCGGTTATGGTAAAGAAATATGACAGAAAGATTATTTTAGAAGACGGTCAGGAATATCTCGGTTATGGGTTCGGTGCGGATAAATCCTCGGTGCTTGAAATTGTGTTCAACACTTCAATGGTTGGATACCAGGAGATACTTTCCGATCCTTCTTACACATATCAGGCGGTGGTAATGACTTATCCTCTGATCGGCAACTACGGTATGGCAGAGGAGGACTTTGAGCGTGATACCCCTACCATCGGTGCCCTCATTGTTCATGAATATAACGATGAACCTTCTAATTTCAGAAGTATTGCCACCTTATCGGAGGTTATGAGAAAATTTGGCATTCCCGGAATTTACGGTATTGACACAAGAAATCTTACTCGTTCGATTCGGGATTATGGCTCACGCAAGGTACTTATAACAGACATAACTACTACATTGGATGCCGGACTGAAAATCTTGAAATCCACGAATATCCCTACCGATGCGGTATCCCGCGTAAGCTGCGAAAAGATTATGATTTCTTATTCCAAAAGACATAATAAGCAACACGTAGTAGCCATTGACTGCGGTATGAAGATGAACATCGTACGCTCGTTGAATAGTCGTAACTGCAAGGTAACTATCGTTCCATGGAATACACCTTCAAAAGATATTATCGCTCTGAGACCCGACGGTATATTTATCTCAAACGGTCCGGGCGACCCCACTGATGTGCCGCAAACAATAGAAACCATAAAGGAACTGATTGGTATGTATCCGATTTTCGGTATTTGTCTCGGTCATCAGATTATTTCCCTCGCTTACGGTGCAAAAACCTATAAGCTGAAATTCGGTCACCGTGGCGGAAACCATCCGGTACGCAATCTTATGACAAATAAAATTGAGATCACCTCACAGAATCATTCCTACGCAGTTGATGCAGACAGTCTTGCGGGAACACCACTTTCCATTACTCACATCAATCTGCTGGACAATACCATCGAAGGTGTGAAATGCGATAAGGATAACGTATTCAGTGTGCAATATCACCCTGAAAGTGCACCCGGTCCGCAGGATAGTGCATATCTCTTTGACCGTTTTATAAATATGATGGAGAAGCAGAACTATGCCTAAGAGAACAGATATTAAAAAAGTGCTTGTTATCGGTTCCGGCCCCATCGTAATCGGTCAGGCTGCTGAGTTCGACTATGCAGGAACACAAGCCTGCCTGGCTCTCAAAGAAGAAGGCTATGAGGTTATTCTTTGCAACTCAAACCCGGCAACTATTATGACTGATACCTCTATTGCGGACAAGGTGTATATGGAACCGCTGACCTTGGAATACATTGCTAAGGTCATCCGCTATGAGCGTCCTGATGCGATTTTGCCCGGCATTGGCGGTCAGACGGGACTGAACCTTGCCATGAGCCTCGAAAAGAAAGGTATTCTCGACGAGTGTCGTGTGGAGCTCCTTGGAACAAAGAGCGCTTCCATTGAGCGAGCAGAAGACCGTGAGCTGTTCAAGGAGCTTTGTGAAGAATTGGGCGAGCCGGTACTGCCTTCTGATATTGCAAGCTCAATGGAGGAAGGATTGGCGGTTGCACAGAAAATCGGCTATCCTGTTGTGCTTCGTCCTGCCTTTACCCTCGGCGGCACGGGCGGTGGCTTTGCTGATAACGAAGCGGAGTTTTCGTCGCTGATGAAAAATGCCCTTACGCTCTCTCCGGTAAGTCAGGTGCTTATTGAAAAGAGCATCAAGGGCTATAAAGAAATTGAATATGAAGTTATGCGTGATAGCAATGATACCGCTATCACGATTTGTAATATGGAAAACCTCGATCCCGTCGGCATTCATACCGGTGATTCAATCGTAGTCTGTCCTTCGCAGACACTTACAAACAGGGAATATCATATGCTCCGCGACAGCGCACTGAAAATTATTCGTGCTTTAAAAATCGAAGGCGGCTGCAATGTGCAGTTTGCTCTTGATCCAAATTCTTTTCAGTATTATCTCATAGAGGTTAATCCGAGAGTTTCCCGTTCTTCGGCGCTGGCATCAAAGGCAAGCGGATATCCAATAGCTCGTGTTTCTGCCAAAATTGGTGTAGGTATGACGCTGGACGAGATTCAAATTGCCAACACACCGGCATCCTTTGAACCGACACTGGACTATGTGGTAACAAAAATGCCGCGTTTTCCATTTGATAAATTTGTGGATGCAAATAACTCTCTTTCAACGCAGATGAAAGCTACTGGTGAGGTTATGAGCATTGGCAGCACGGTGGAAGAAAGTCTCTTAAAAGCTGTGCGATCCCTTGAAATTGGTCTTTGCCATTTGCATCACCACAAATTTGATACATGGACTAAGGAAAAACTGCTAGAATATATCAAAATCGGCACCGATGACCGCATCTATGCCATTGCTGAGCTTTTGCGGCTTGGTGTTAGTATTGACAGTATTTCAGAGGCAACTGCGATCGACCGCTTTTTTATTCGCAAGCTGCGAAATATCGTGGAGTCAGAAAAAGAAATCAAAGCCAATCCCGGAAGCATTATGGTGCTTCGTGAAGCGAAGAAAATGGGCTTCTCCGATAAGGTAATTGCAGTCTTCTGGAACATGCAGGAGCAACAGGTTTTTGATCTGCGCAAGCAAAACGGTATTCTTCCGGTTTATAAAATGATCGACACCTGTGCATCCGAGTTTGAAAGCTATATTCCGTATTTCTATTCCACATATGAAGATGAAAATGAATCTGTGGTATCGGATAAAAAGAAGGTAATTGTCCTTGGCTCGGGACCAATCCGTATTGGTCAGGGTGTGGAGTTCGACTATTCGACCGTTCATGCGGTGCAAACCATCAAGTCATCGGGCTATGAAGCCATTATTATCAATAACAACCCAGAAACGGTATCCACCGACTACACATGTTCTGATAAGCTGTACTTTGAGCCGCTGTGTGTGGAAGATGTTATGAACATCATTGAGCTGGAGAAACCGATCGGTGTTATCGCAACTCTCGGAGGTCAGACAGCAATAAACCTTGCAGAACCTCTCAGAGCGCGCGGCGTTAAAATAATTGGGACTGACTGCGATGCCATTGAGCGTGCGGAAAACCGTGATGCTTTTGAAAAACTGCTTGGCGCTCTTAATATTCCGCAGCCTAAAGGGCAGGCGGTAACAAGCATTGAAGCAGGAATAAGAGCTGCAGAGGAAATCGGCTATCCCGTGCTTGTTCGTCCCAGTTTTGTCCTTGGAGGAAGAGCAATGCAGATAGTTGCAAAGGAAGAGGATCTGCGCAACTATTTAAAAACTGCTGTTGAGATTGACGAAGATAAGCCTGTTCTGGTGGATAAGTATATCCGAGGCAAAGAGGTCGAGGTGGATGCCATCTGCGATGGCAGTCGCGTGTTCGTCCCCGGAATTATGGAGCTGGTGGAGCGAACCGGCGTTCATTCGGGGGATTCTATCAGCGTATATCCGTCCTACAGCCTTTCGGATAAGGTGAAAAAGACCATTCTTGAATATACCGAAAAACTTGGACTGGGTATCGGCATCATTGGCCTTTTTAACATTCAGTTTATCGTTGATGAAAGTGATAATGTTTATATTATCGAGGTTAATCCCCGCTCATCAAGAACAGTACCATTTCTGTCCAAAGCCACAGGTTACAGCCTTGCGGATATTGCAACTCGCTGTAATCTCGGTATGTCCCTTGCAGAACAGGGAATCTTTGATATCTATCCGAAAGAAAAGGAACGCTTTTATGTAAAGGCACCAGCATTTTCCTTCTCTAAGCTTCGCGGTATGGATGCCTATCTGTCTCCGGAAATGAAATCGACCGGGGAAGCTATAGGTTATGATAGAAAACTGCACCGAGCTGCATATAAGGCAATGACTGCATCGGGACTCACTCTACGCAATTATGGAACGGTAGTCGTCAGCGTTGCCGATGAAGATAAAGAAGAAACACTGCCTCTTGTTCGCCGCTTCTATAATATGGGCTTTAACATAGAAGCAACCACGCTGACAGGAGAATTTTTAAGATCAAACGGCATCAAAACACGTATCCGTCATAAGCCCAGTGAAGGAAGCGAGGAGGTACTTGATTCCATACGAGCAGGTTATGTCAGCTATGTAATCAATACCCGTGCAATTCTCTCGGGAAAGCACTACGGTGACGGTGTTGCTATCCGTCAGTGCGCAGCACAGAACAATATTACGATGCTGACATCTCTGGATACAGTGAGAATACTTCTTGACGTACTGGAGGAGGTTACACTCGGAATTTCTACAATTGATGCAAAATGAGGCGGATCAGATGAAATCATCAAGAACGAACGGCACGGCAAAGACCATATACAAAGGAGAGACAGAGATATGTTAAAGCCTAATATAAGGTACAAGGAATTGAATGACAGCTATTTATTTAATACTATTTATCGTAAGACCAATGAATATCTGGAGGCAAATCCAGGTGAAAAAGTATTGCGAATGGGCGTGGGCGATGTATCCCTGCCGCTGTGTGATGCTGTTATAAAAGCACTTCATCAGGCAGTAGAAGATCAAGGGGCTTCTTCAACCTTCCACGGGTATATGCCGGAAGTTGGCGATGCTTCTCTTCGCCGTGCCATTGAGGGATACTACAGGGAAATGGGCACAGCTGTGACAGAAAATGAGATCTTTGTTTCAAGCGGTGCTTGTGATGATCTCGGCGATATTCTTGAGTTGTTCGATATAGATAATACTGTTATGGTTATCGAGCCTGCGTATCCTGAATATGTAGATACCAATATCCTTGCAGGCAGAAAAATTATACACCTGGCATCAGGTGAGATGGATGGATTTTTGCCCTTGCCAAATGAAAACGCGGAAGCAGACATTCTGTATATCTGCTCTCCGAACAATCCGACTGGTGCTGTTTACAGCCGTAATCAGCTGCAGGCCTGGGTGGATTTTGCCAATGAAATTGGTGCGATTATCCTGTTCGATGCGGCATATGAGATTTTCATTGAGGAAGAAAATATCCCTCACAGCATATATGAGCTCGACGGTGCTGACAGATGTGCTATTGAGATTTGCTCTCTTTCCAAAACTGCAGGCTTTACCGGTACGCGACTTGGTTATACCGTTGTTCCTCGTAATCTTGTGTACGGCGGAATGAGCCTGAATGAGATGTGGTCTCGCAACCGTGAAACCCGAACAAAC
>SVQJ01000115.1 GCA_015065395.1 Oscillospiraceae bacterium | reverse complement strand
AAGGGGTTCTCTGGGATCGTTGAATACCTTGCTGTAAAAGGCTTTGTAATCCTCGTCAGAGCATTCTGAGGGAGATTTCAACCAAAGAGGGGTCGTATCGTTGATAGGATCGGCACTCTTTTCTCCGTCGGATGTGCCATCGTCATAATAAACGGGAGAGGGCATGAACGCACAGTATTTGTCAAGCACACTGCGAAGAGAAGAGCCGGACAGATATTCTTCGCCTTCTTCACTGAGATGCATTATGACCTCGGTACCGCGCTCGGGAGCATCCTCCCAACGGTCGTAAAGAGTGTATGAGCCTGCTTCATCGCAAACCCATCTGACGCCCGGATCGCCGTTATATGAACGGGTGATCAGCTCAACCTTTTCACTGACCATGAAAGCTGAATAAAAACCCAGACCGAAATGTCCTATGATGCCGCCGCTTCCTTCGCTTTCGCCTTCATATTTCTCGATAAAATCCAGCGCGCCGGAAAGAGCGATCTGACAAATGTATTTTTCCACATCTTCCTTAGTCATTCCGATACCGTTGTCTTTGACAGTAAGTGTCTTCATAACGGGATCAAGAATAACATCTATCCTGAATCCCTCATCGGCAATGTTTCTTGCCTGCTCGTCGCCAAGGGATATAAGGCGGCGTAGCTTTGTAATTGCATCGGAAGCGTTTGAGACGATCTCACGAAGGAAAATTTCCTTCTCGGAATATAACCATTTTTTAATAACAGGGAATATGTGTTGTGTCTGAACACCTATTCCTCCTTTTATCTCTGCCATGATAAACTGTCCTTTGCTGTTAAGTGTTTGTGTGCATTACGGGGCACAAATATACAAGATAATTTTATAACTTTTCCCCATTTTTGTCAATAGATAAATAAGCTTTCACATTCTTTTGCGGCGTCTTGTTCTTCTTGAGCTTTTTTTCAAAATGGCCATGCTTATGCAGCCGCCAAGGCAGGAACAGGCAGGTATGGCTGCAAACATGATACCGGATATGATAGGTACGGTGTGTGGTTTGCCGGGTACTATAATGGAAACTGCTATAACCGTTACCAAGAGAGTTATTCCCGAAAATAAAGACGAAAGCAGCTTTTCTGAAAGACGTGAAGAAATAACTCCTGCCGCGGTGGATGAAAAAAGCAGGGTGCCGAAGGAAAGGGGAATTATGTAGGCTGCGGGATCATCTGTGCTGCATAGAAGGAATGCAAGCAGAGGTAAGAGGACCCCTGCCGAGATAAGTCCCAAAATACTTCCCAACATTGAAGAAATAAGCATTCTTGAAGAGTCATCGTAGGATTTGAACATAAAAAACCTCCGCATATCTTTTTTATAAAGATATTGCAAAGGTTTTTTGATTATTCATTATTTTTCGTTAGCGTGAACATCAACACGGCTAATCGCGCTCTTAAGTATGCGGATCTTGCATTTATCCTTGCTGGTTTCGATAACGCAAGTCTCTTCCTTGATGGAAACGATCTCACCGATAATACCGCCGATCGTTGTGATCTCATCGCCTACTTCGAGATTGTTCTTCATATCGTTTGCTGCCTTTTCCTGCTTCTTCTGAGGTCTGTACATGAAGAAATAGAAAATAGCGATCATTGCAACGATGAGGATGATGGGGGAGAGCATGCTGCCCACACCGCCGCCTCCGCCTGAGCCATTAGCTGCTTCAGCAAAATAGGTTATCTGATTCATAGCTTGTTCCTCCAAAAATATTACCCGTTCATTATACATTATGTTTTTTTATTTATCAAGAGCTTACCGAAAATTTTACAAATAATAATTTCAACATAAAGGTAAAGGACCTTGCATAGGAAAATCCCTTTGCAAGGCCTTTCTGATCGCTATTTTGAATTCATGCGCCGTTTTAGGTGGTGTAATGTGCTTCGCGGCTTCTGAAGAGAAGGGAAACACACCAAAGACCGGCGAGGGCGACAAGGGTATATATAATACGGGGGATCAATGCTTCCTGACCGCCGCCGATCCATGCAACCAGGTCAAAGCGGAAAAGTCCGATGCTGCCCCAGTTGAGCGCGCCTATAATTACCAGTAACAAGGCGATTCTGTCAAGTATCATTTTTATTTCCATGCCTTTCGGATTAATAAATAGAGCAGTAATTGCCCGATATTATCATTCCCGAAAGAATGCTTTATATTCAAATACCCATAATGCAAAATATTTTGTTTTTTTGAAACACTAAAGTATCTTTGATATGATCTCCGTTGGATCATCAATAACCTCTGCACCTAATGCCAAAAGTCGTCTTTTGGACATAAAGCCGCCGGAAAACAGAATACAGTCACAGCCCATTTCATTTGCACATTCAAGATCGTGATCTGTGTCACCTATGAAGAGTGCAGGGAAGATATCCGGGTTGTGGGCGGCGTATTCTTTTGCGATCTCACTTTTGCCTTTTGCATAAACGTCGGTACAACCCAGTATTTCGTCGAAGTACCGAGAAATGGAAAGATGCTCTATCTGTCGCTCTAATCTTTCTTGCTCACAGGCAGAGAGAACGATCTGGCGTATACCTGCTTGCTTCAGAAGGGAAAGAGTATTGCGAATTCCCGGATATAGCGGAGCATCAAACATTTTTTTACTGTAAAGCTCAACCCATTCGTCAGCGGGGATCTTATACGGTTCTTTGTTAAAGTCAAACCCCAAACGACGGTAATATTCACTTACCGGAAAACAAAATATTTCCTGAAATTCTGAAAGATCTTCTACAGTTTTCATTCCTCGCCGAGATAAAACGGTATTTATCGATGAGATGCTGATACCTGTATCGTCAAGAATCGTTCCGTTAAAATCCCATATCACGGTCTTATATTTCATATAATCACCATTTTCATTATTTTTATTATTTTACACCCTTCGAAGGGAGCGGGTCAAGCCTTGATTGCATATAATTATCCAAGCGAAGTGAATTTTCATGAAAGAATGGTGGATTTATGGAATTTTTGGCACTTATTGCAGCAGCTTTATCCTTTGCGGTTCTTAATGCGGATACGTTTTCCCATTTTCCGCCGCCGTTGCCGAAGGATGAAGAACGGGAGCTGTTTTTCAAGAAAAAGGAAGGTGATGAGAAAGCAAGAGCGTCTCTAATTGAGCATAATTTGCGGCTTGTTGCACATATTGTACGTAAATATTATTCCCAGGGAGAAAACCAGGATGATCTGGTATCAGTGGGAACCATAGGGCTCATAAAAGCCGTGGATACGTTTGACCCGAAAAACGGTGCCCGTTTCGCAACTTATGGCGCAAAATGTATTCAAAATGAGATACTGATGTATTTCAGAAGCAAAAAGAAGATACAGAACGAAGTTTCCATTAATGAGACAATAGATACGGACAGGGACGGAAATCCGCTCACATATATGGATATAATAAAATGCGAGGACACCATTGCAGATGATCTCTGTAATAAGATACGTCTGGAGAAAACAATGGATATAATAAAAAAAGAGTTAACGGAAAGAGAGCGTAAAATTCTTGTTCTCAGATATGGTATCGGAAACGGCTCACCGTTAACCCAGAGGGAAACTGCTCAACAGCTGGGAATATCGAGATCCTACGTATCGCGTATAGAAAAAACTGCTCTTTCCAAAATATACGAGCGTATTCATTACTGAAGTAAAAAAAAATATAATTCAGCGTATTTGTATTATAATCTATTGAAATCATTTTTTCGATGTGGTAAAATGTAAAGGAATGTATTAAAATGCAAAAGGAGAGGTGACGGTGGTGAAAAAAATATTAGCTTTGCTTGCGCTTTTTGTGTTTTTATCGTCCACGGGATGTCTTCGCCCGGTTGATGGCCTTGATGCGGAAATAATTGAAGACTCGGAAACCTTCATGACCGAAAGCGGTGACGAAAAGCTGCCTTTGGACACTACCCATAAGGAACAGGCTGAAACCGAGCCTCCTGTAAAGGAAGAACCCAAGAAAGCTTCCTTTATCGGATGCGGTGATAATATTATATATTACGGAACGTGGCGCGATGCGGCATCAAAGTCCGACGGAACAAGAAAATATAATTTTAAGCCGATTTACGACAACGTAAAGGATATTATCGCCGAAGCCGATATTGCTTTTATCAATCAGGAGACGGTATGCGCTCAAAGCTTTGAGGTGGAGAGCTATCCTACTTTTAACAGTCCTGTAGACCTCACGTACGATATTGCGGATATAGGCTTTGATGTTGTCAGTCTTGCGAATAATCACATGCTCGATCAGGGGGCGCTTGGCCTCCGTGAAAGCTACGATAACTGGAACGAGCGAGGACTTTGTGTTATCGGATGCTACGAGGAAAAGGAAAGCGGTGCCTATATATCCTACTACGAAAAGAATGATATTAAAATAGCTTTCGTTGCATATACAGAGTTTACGAATCTGGCACAGGACCCTGCAAGAGAAGGGTTGTACGCGCCCTATCTCAAGCAGTCCGATGTTGCGGCTGATATCAGTGAAGCGTGTGCGAGCTCTGATTTCGTAATCGTCAGCGTTCATTGGGGAGAGGAGGGCTCCTTTGCTCCCTCTCAGCTTCAAAAGAAATACGCTGAGATCATGGCAAAAAACGGTGCCGATGTTATAATCGGCCATCATCCTCATGTGATACAGCCTATAGAGTGGATAGCGGGAAAAGACGGAAAAGAAACTCTTTGTGCATACTCTCTCGGTAATTTTGTTCACGAGCAGGATCATGATTATAATGTTCCCGGCGGTATGCTTTCGTTTGATATAGTTTTGGAATACGGCACTCACGCTAAAGCGGAAAATGTACGTTTTATTCCCACCGTTTGCCATTTTCCACGTTCCTTTTACGATAATAAGGTCTACCTGCTTGAGGATTATACTGAGCAGCTTGCTTTATCTCACGCGGTAAGGACCTATTATAACAATACAATAACCCTTGAAAGACTAATAAAGTACGTGACAGATACGATCGCACCGGAATTTTTGCCGGATTATCTGAAATAGGGCGAGAAAAATGAACGAAAGTAAAGTTTCAATAGTGATCCCGGCTTATAGACCGGATGAAGCACTTTTGCACACGGTTCAAGAGCTTTCAGTACTCGGATTTGATGACATAATAGTTGTTGATGACGGCGGAGGTGCTGAATATAAAAAATATTTCGATGCTCTTTCAAAACGAAGTGACTGTACCGTGCTGACACATGAAAAAAACCGCGGCAAAGGTGCCGCACTTAAAACTGCGTTTGGCTGGTACTGTGAAAACCGTGATAACGCGGGTGTTGTGACCGTGGATGCAGACGGTCAGCATAAATGCAATGATGTTGTATCAGTGGCGCAAATGATGCTGGAAAAGGATTGCGTTATTCTTGGTGCGAGAAACTTCAAAAAAGCAGGGGTGCCCTTGAGGAGCCGATTCGGAAATACCTTTTCTGCGGCGGTATTTCGTTTTTTGCTGGCAATGAAGATAACAGACACCCAGACCGGGTTGCGCGCATTACCGCAAAAACATCTGTCGAGGCTGTGCGAGGTTCAGGGCGACAGGTATGAGTATGAAACTAACGTGCTTCTTTTTCTTAAGCGCAATGCTCTGGAGTACAGAGAAGTTGTTATTGATACCGTATATGAGAATGATAACGGGGGCAGTCATTTCAGACCTATAATAGACTCTGCAAGAATATATAAATGTGTGTTCAGATATATATTTACGTCTACAGCAGTGCTGTTTTTGGCAAGCTCAATGGTATGCTATTTACTTGATTGGGTGATGTTTGTTGCAGTAAACTATTTTATGGGAAGGGTGACAGACGGTTCGTCTACTACAACGATAGCATACGCGGCCGCCAGGATAACGTCCTCACTCATAAATTTCAGCCTTAACCGCAGAATATTCAAAAGCTCCGATACACCCGTGTTTGCTACCATGGTCAAATATTATATGCTT
>SVQJ01000114.1 GCA_015065395.1 Oscillospiraceae bacterium | reverse complement strand
ACATTGTATATCAAAGGGACTTTTGTGTATTAATGCGGTAGAGCGTTTTTGCATGAGAATATCCGAAAAATCAGTTGCAACCGTCCTGGAATCAATCATAAAGATCCCCGTAGACGGAATGCTGTATTTCTGTAGCTATAACGTTCAGAAGCATATAGTTTTCAAAAAATAATAATTATCCGGAAAGCAGAGAAATGGAAAGAGATTTCAAAAAAAATTATATTGAAGAGCAAAAAATGCAGGCAGTACAAAGACAGTCTCGGCTTGCGAAAATCGGAATAGGGAACGTTGCGAAATCTGCACCTAAAGCGTCGGGAAACGGTGCTCAGTCAGCTCATCCAAACCGTGCTGACGTTCAAAGAGCATTGTCTTCTCAAAGACATGTTCCGGAAGAAAGCGTTGCTGCGAGCCAAAGAACAGTAACAATACCTACGCCAAGGCCTGCACAAAGACCTGCTGTACCTGCACGACCTGTAAAAGTACAGCCCCCTGCAGCTCCGCGGAGACCTTCTGCACCCGTAAAGTCAAATGAGATTCCGCTGAAAAATCCGGAAAATATATCAACAAAACGATCTGCCGGTGTCAATACAGCTGCTAAAAGGGTTGCTTCCCCTAATACCCCGGAAGGCAGGGTGAATACAAATGTAAGTAAAGCTCCTGCTAAAAGGGAAAGAAGGGTAAGCGAAGAGGAAAAGCTTTTTTCAAAAGAAATTACGGAAAATGACAGCCGTGCCATGATGTTTGCACTTACGGGAAGAGCAGAGGAGCCGGATAACGGCGGCGATGTTGATATAATCAATATCGGTATGATACCCGCACCTAAAAAGGACAAGCCTGAGAAGGGTCAAAAGAAATCAAACGTGGGAAAATATATCGGCCGCACTTTTGCTTCTATCGGCTCATTTCTGTTATTTGTCATCATTGTTGTGTTTTCTTCCCTGTTTCTTGTAGCCCACGGACCAAGCACTACCGTAAGAGATATTTTGGTTCAATCGGCTATGCAGGCGAGTGCCACCAAATGGGTGCCTTATATATTCCTTCCCGGGGAAACCGTTGATGCTATCGTCGAAAAAAGCGAGGAGGTAGTCAAGGACGTTATTTCTTATGAGGAATATACAGAGGAGCAAACACATGAGGAGATCGAGGATAAGTGGGCTAATGCAAAGGATGGCATGATTTTTGAAACGGTAAACGGCTCAACCTATAAAGCTTATGTGCTTTTGGTAAAGGATCCCACCCGTGTATTCGTGGGAACATCGTCTGAAAACTACAGCACCGCTAAAAACGGTAAGAATGTGTTTCAGGCAGCACAAAAATATTCGGCCGTTGCTTGTATAAACGGAGGAGAATTTTCCGATAACGGCGGAATGGGCTCGGGTGCCGCCCCCATGGGACTTACATATTCCAAGGGTGAGTGCGTATGGAATGACGGCCTTAAAAGAACATTTATAGGCTTTGATAAGAACAATAAGCTCATTGTCCGCGAAACCATGACAAAGGCGGAGGCGGACAGTCTTGGTATTCGTGACGGTGTTTCCTTCCAGAACGGTAATACTCTTATCTCCAGGGAGGGCGACAATATCGAGGTTTATTACCGTGACGGAAATTTGGGAACCGCACAGCGTACGGCGATCGGCCAGTGTGCAGACGGCACCGTGATACTTATAGTCACCGATGGCAGAAGTGCAAACAGCCTCGGTGCCACTCCTAATGATATCATTGATCTTATGATTTCTTACGGGGCTGTCAGCGCAGGAATGCTTGACGGCGGATCGTCCTCTACAATGTTCTACGAGGACTATTTTAACAAATATAATTACGACAAAACAAAGCTGGATAAATACCAGCTTCAGGGACTGGTTAATAACTATAAGGCGTTTACAGAACCCAGATATATCCCCACATTTTTCATGGTAGAGGGAGAATGACTCAATCAGAGAGGTTTGAATTATTATGGCACTGAAGAAAAAATCTGTGTTTTGGAAGATATACTTTGCCGTTGGCGGCGGATTGATCTTAATTCTCTGTGCTTGGCTCGTTTTTCTGTTTTTATGGCTTTCGAGTTACGAAGAAGTTCAGCCGAAATATGTAGCAAAAGAAGTTTTTGAAAAGGAATATGCTTCTTTTGATGCAGAGAAATACGTAAAACAATGCAAGATCGATACAGATCTGTTTATTACGACAGATGAGATTGTTCGACTTCTTGAAGACGCAGTTGACGGAAAGGATATCTATTATAAAAAGGTCTCCACGGGAATGGACAATAGATTGAAGTATGTTATCTGCGCGGGAGATGACAGTGCGAAGTTTGCATCATTCTATCTTTCACGGCGCAATGTCGGAACCGGACCGTTCAAAATGAAGAAATATGTGGTTGATAAAGAAAGCTTTGAATTGAATATCGGTTTTTTAACAAAGGATCTTGAGACAGAAAGTGTAGTTTGCAGTGTTCCCAAGGGTCATACTGTAAGCATAAACGGAACGTTGCTGTCAGATAAGTATGTTACAAAATCAGATATCCCAACTGATTCCTGTGATCACATGCCTGAAGGAGTGAGCGGGCTTTATTATCAGGAGTACACGGTAAATAACGTAATTGACAAGCCTGTTATTGAAGTGAAAAACGCTTTGGGAAAAACAGTTGATTATGAAATTATTGACGGGGTATATACGGTAAAACCCGAATATGATTCGGCGCTGAAGGTTCAGCATTCACAGTGGATACTCGAAGGAGCTGAGCTTTATGCCAAGTATACACAGTATGACTCTCGCGTTTCCAACATAAGCTTTAACCAGGTGGCACCATATTTTGATCCGTCATCTGAGCTGTATGAGTTTATAAAAACTGTCGATAACGATTTTGTTATTGAGTATGACAGCTTTGAGTATTCTGATATGACTGCTGATGAATTTATCAGGTATGATAATAATACCTTCTCATGCCGTGTATCTTATGTTCAGAAGCTTATAAACGGAAACGATGTATATACTGATCACGTGGATCAGACATTGTATTTGCGCAGAGTGGATGATAAATTTCTCATTTACGATATGAGTGTAAATTGATTTTGAGGTGAAAACATGATTCCTTATTTTTGGGAGCCTTTGCAGAAATTTGATATATCGTTGCTGAATTGGCTGCAGGAGAATCTTGCAAATCCCATATTGGATGCTTTCTTTACCGTTGTGACTCATCTCGGTGATGCAGGGATACTTTGGATCATAACGGCTGTGGTTATGCTTTTCTTTGAAAAAACAAGGAAGGTAGGAATAACCATGGGAGTTGCGTTGGTTCTCGGACTTATTTTGGGAAACGGAATTTTGAAGAACGTGATAGGCAGAGTGCGTCCTTTTGATCTGGACGGTGCTTATGGCTCAATAAAGGACGTGGCAGATATTTTGGTTTCAAAACCCGGCGATAAATCGTTCCCGTCCGGTCACACCCTTGGTGCTTTTGAGGCGGCATTTGTGCTTTTCCACTGGAAGAAGAAAATCGGTATCCCAGTGTTAGTTCTTGCAGGTCTGATCGCTTTTTCAAGAATGTATCTGTATCTCCATTATCCTACGGATATCCTCGGCGGTCTGCTCCTTGCGGCGTTCAATGCTTTCCTCTCCGTTATAATTGTAGATGCAGTGTACAGATTTATTGATAAAAAGAAACTGCAAAAAAAACTGTGAATTTTGCTGTTGCATTTTTTAGCAGGCTACAGTTTGATAAAATAAAAACAGCAAGCGCCGGCGAGATTTCCTTATGGGAAGTCTCGCCGGCGCTCTTGCCGTTTTATTTTATATTGATCATTCAATAGAAATGATGTAACTGTAAACAGGCTGGCCGCCGTTTAATACCATGATCTCTGCACCCGGGAATTTTTCGGTGAGGATCTCGGCTACGGCATTAGCCTCATCTTCGTTGGAGCCTTCACCGTAGAGGATAGTTACAAGGGAAGCGTCATTCACCTTTGTGAGGAGTCCCTCGATACAGGTGAGTCTTTCGTCGGATGTGCAAACGATCTTACCGTTGTAAAGTCCGAGTGTTTCGCCGGCCTTAATGGCAGTATCTCCGATCTCTGTATCTCTTACCGCGTATGTTGATGAAAGAGTTGTAACATTGGAAACAGCTTCCTTCATTGCGGCTATGTTATCTTCAACAGAGGCACTCTCATCAAAGGAGAGCATTGCGGCAATACCCTCGGGAACAGAAACAGTTTCGATAACAACAACGCGGCGTGAGTCTACTATACGGGAAGCCTGTTCGCTTACCATATAAATGTTTTTGTTGTTGGGAAGAACGAAAACGATCTCGGCAGGAGTTTTTTCCACAGCGCTGACGATGTCCTCGGTACTGGGATTCATTGTCTGACCGCCGGAAACGATATTGTCCGCTGCAAGGTCAGAGAACAGGCTGTGAATACCGTCACCCATACAAACGGTAACAAAACCGTATTTCTTTTCAATGGGAACAGGACCGTCGTTTATTTCTTCAGGGATATTTTCTTCAGTCTCCGATTCCTCTTTGTCCTCGGAAAGATTGGAGTGCTGATGCTTCATGTTTTCTATCTTTACAGTGTAAAGAGAACCGTAGCGCAAAGCCTCAGTCAAAACCTTACCGGGCTTGTTTGTATGAACATGGAGCTTGATGATCTCACTGTCATCAACGAAAACAACGCTGTCGCCAAGCTTCATAATAAACTGGTGAAGTGCATCGGCAGTATCTTCTCCGGCATATTTTTCGCTCTTTGTAACGATACATTCTGTACAGTAAGCGTATTTTATATCGTCTGTATTGAATGTTGAAAAGTCAGCAGAAGCGTTTTCTTTAGGTTTTGAGGCGGATTCAACAGCCTTGACAGGTGCACCGTCCAGACACTTGACCATACCTTCCATCACGCAGAGGAAGCCGGCTCCGCCGGAGTCAACAACACCTGCCTGCTTCAGGATAGGAAGCATCTCGGGGGTTTTGTTAAGGGTTTCCTCCGCTGCCTTGTACATAAAGTGGAAAAGATCGGGAACTTCACGAACGATCCCCTTATGGACGGCATCCTCAGCGGTCTCTGTCATAACGCGCATAACGGTGAGGATCGTACCCTCAGTGGGGTTCATAACAGCACGGTATGCTTCAGAAACACCCTTTTTGAAGCCTTCAATCACTTCCTCGCAGTCTGCAGCATTCTCTTCTTTCCATGCTTTCGCGATTCCTCTGAAGAACAGGGAAAGGATTACGCCTGAGTTACCGCGTGCACCTCGGAGCATAAGGTTTGCTGCCTTCTGAGCAGCTTCTCCCAAATTACCGTCAAAATTTTCGTAATCACCGCGTACACCGCTCATAGTAAGGCTCATGTTGATACCTGTATCACCGTCGGGAACAGGGAAAACATTGAGATTATTAACGGTTTCTTTATTGTTGTCCAGACAGCAAGCTGCTGAGATAACCATATCGCGGTATATTGAACCTACAATTTTCATTGTTTAATTCCTTTTTTGTTTTTTTATGTCAGCGTTCGTTGCCGAGGAAGAAAAGTGCTATAGTACCCGGGCCGGAGTGAGCACCTATAACGGGACCGATACATCCCACAACAACATCAACGGGATTCAGCTTTTCTTTAATAATTGCGGCAAGCTCATTTGCTTCGTCCTCGCAATCACCGTGAGAGATAAACATTGTCTGAGTTTCGGGATCAATGGATTTTTCTATACAAGCTTTAGCCAGCTCCTGGATAGATGCCTTTCTGCCGCGAGCCTTACTGATGCTGATAAGGTGACCTGCATTATCCACATGGAGAACGGGCTTTATCGAAAGCATGGAGCCGACAACGGCGGTAGTGGCGGAAACTCTTCCGCCTCTCTTAAGGAAGAAAAGATCATCAACAGTGAAACGGTGACAGAGATGGAGCTTGTTTTCTTCAACGTAATCACGGATCTCTTCGATAGTCTTTCCTGCGTTTTTCATCTGA
>SVQJ01000113.1 GCA_015065395.1 Oscillospiraceae bacterium | reverse complement strand
TTGATGCACGCCGTGGACGAAGCTATAACCGTCAGCTTCGGCCTCGGCGCTGATACTACAACCACAGATACTATATAGAACAAACCGCAAGTTAACGAAAAAATAGGCTTGTTTTTCAAAACGGGCCTATTTTTTCCTTTTGTGCGATAGGTATTGAAATCAGCGAAGAAAAGTGTTATACTAAAAAGGAATATATAATAATTTTATGCAAATTGAAATTTATAAAAAGGAAAAAATATATGAAAAAAGCTCTTTGTCTGATCCTGTGCATCTGTTTTCTTGCTGCCTGCCTATCGGCTTGCTCGGCGCTCAGAAAAGCAGATGACGATGAAGCCGAAAGCACAACTGTTATAGCCGAAAATCCTAAAGATTCCTCAACGGCCGACCAAAACGATACGCCGACTGATCGAAACGATACCGATGACGAGCCCTGCGTTAATACGGGCACACCCACTCCCCCCGACACTGAAAACAGCGATACCACTGATCAGGATACGGAAAGCGAGGAAAACAATATTCCTGCAGTTCCCGGAACGGAAATGTTTGACAACGTTGCTTTCGTGGGCGATTCTATTTCCTTAAAGCTCCAGTATTATCATGCCAAAACCGGAGAAATGGGGAACGCCACATTCCTCTGCTCAGGAAGCTACGCTGTACGTCACGCTGTAGACTCTACCATGCTCATACCATATAAGGGACAGAATATGTCTCCCGAGGATGCTCTTGCTCTTTGCGGTGCAGAAAAGGTCTTCATACTGCTTGGCATGAATGATATCGGCCTTCTCGGAATTGACAAGACCATTGAAAACTGGGGTATATTCGTTGAACGCATAAAAGAGAAATGCCCAGGCATCAAGATATATATCCAGTCCGAAACTCCTATCTATAAGAGCGGAGAAAAGGGCAAGCTGACAAACGAAAACGTGGATGCATATAATGCCCGTCTTGAGCAGTTTGCTCGGGATAACGGTTGCGAATATCTTGATATATCCTTTTATATGAAGGACTCATCCGGAGGGCTCCTGGAAAAGTACTGTTCGGATTCCTTCGTACATTTCACAGATGAAGCCTGCAAGCTCTGGATAAATCTTCTGAAGCAATGCCTCGCTTAAGCCTCTGCAAAAGCCAAGAATACAGCGTAAAAAATCAAAAAACACTCCCAAGAATTGTGACCTAACACATTTTTTATTCTGATGAAGCTCGGACAAGCTTCAACAATATTTTTGCCGCCGTAAAGCGGCGGAATGGAGATCATCATGAAAAAAAGATTTTTATTTGTTCTTTGCGCCATCCTCGCCCTTTCTCTCGTGCTTTGCGCTTGCTCTGCCAAGAAAAACGATGATATGGAAAAGGAAGAGACCACTATAGAAGATAACAATAACAATGAAAATCCAAACACAAATGACGGTGAAGAGGTCATAAATAAGGACCCTGCCAATAAGGACCCCGACAATAGCGAAAACAACCAGAGCGGCTCCGCTGACGAAAACAACGAAGCTAAGGATACAGACAGCTCTTCTGCAGACACCGATAAAGCTCCCTCCACGGGAGACGGAAAAGTTGAAGAGAATAAGGACACCGACAAAGCCGAGGATGCCGAAAAGGAGCCCCATGAGGATACACCCTCCAAGGATACCGATGGCAAAAAAGAAATAGATATTGACGAATTGTACAAAAAGCTTTGCGGCGTGGGAGAAATGCCCGGGCTTATACATCTCGATGAAATGTTCATGTCCGATTTCTACGGCATCATGTCCTCCTACTACGATGAGGCTATCGTTGCCTGCAGCGAGACCGGCATAGATGTGGACGAAATATGGATAATCAAGACTACTGATAAGGATTCCTGCAAAAAAGTAGCTGATCTTGCAAAAATTGCCCTAAAAAACAAGAAAGCCTCCACAAAAGACTATCTTCCCGAGGAATATGCAATCGCCTCTAAGGGTGAGATAATTGTAAAGGGAGATTACGTTTTCTATCTGGTTTCTCCTTACGTTGACAAAATGGCGGATATAGTGAACGACGCTTTCTGATAATTGCGATCTAGCTCTTTCCTTTCATGGAAAGAACCGAAAAAATTTCAAAAGAACAAAGATAACGAAAGAAGAAATGCCCTGAAAAGAGAAAAGCGCACAAACGAGCTCGTTTGTGCGCTTTTCTCTTTTCAGTTTATGTCACCTATGGTGCCGCCGTGCAGGGTACAGCACGGCATCTTTTGCCTTGCAAACCTTAGTGAACCCCATTCTTTAAGTTTTTTGCAGAGTTTTTTCATAATTTCCGGTCCTCACTCACAAAATACATCCGTTATCATGCATTTTTCAACGAAAAGGGGGCAAAGTATAAAAAACGAAAACGGAGAAAAACATGAAAAATATATACAAGCTCGACCGGCCGGTTTACATTATTTCCGACGCCTCAGTCGTAGGTCAAAGCGAGGCCGAGGGCCCCATGGGTGAGCTTTTTGATTTTGCAATACGCGGGGACGACACCTTCGGCTGCGACACATGGGAAAAAGCAGAAAGCGAACTGCAAAGGCTTGCACTTTCAGAGGCTCTTGCAAAGGGACTTCTTTGCGATGGAGAAATAGATATGATCCTTTCCGGAGATCTTCTTAATCAGTGCATCGGATCGGCTTTTGGGCTCTCGGATTTTGAAACGCCCTTTATCGGGCTCTACGGAGCCTGCTCCACCGCGGCGGAGGGGCTGATGCTGGGCTCTCTGATCTCATCTGCATATTCTGCAAGGGTAGCAGCAGTTACATCCTCGCACAACGCGTCTGCGGAACGCCAGTTCAGATCTCCCCTGGAATACGGTGGACAACGACCGCCGACCGCACAGTGGACGGTTACGGGAAGCGGCTCGTTCATTCTCTCCGCAAATATAGCGGACGCACAAAGATGTGCAAAGGGAGACGACATCTGTATAGCCGAGATCCTAGAGGTGTGCCCGGGCAGAATAGTGGACGCAGGAATAAACGATGCAAACAACATGGGTGCGGCAATGGCACCCGCTGCCGCTGATACTATCGAAAGATATTTTCAGGACGGAGGAAAAATGCCCTCCCTTATACTGACAGGGGACTTAGGCTATGAGGGAAGCGAAATACTGAAGGATATACTGAAAAACAGAAATACGGATATATCTGACGTCCACATGGATTGCGGACTCATGATATATGACCGAAAAAAGCAGGACAAGCATTCGGGCGCAAGTGGCTGCGGCTGCAGTGCCACGGTGCTCAGCGCAGGAATACTGAAGGATATCCGAAGCGCGCAGCTTGAGGACGTTGTGTTCGTGGGAACAGGTGCTCTTATGAATACCATGAGCGTACAGCAGGGAATGACGATCCCTGCAATAGCACATCTTGTTCACATAAAAGGAAGAGCCTTCCCCGGAGAGGAGAAAAAATAATGGAAGAGATCGTACCCATACTGAAAGCATTTGCGGTTGGCGGCGCAATGTGCATAGTTGCCCAGATACTCATTGACAAAACAAAGCTTTCTCCCGCCCGTATACTGGTCATGTATGTGGTTGCGGGCGTGGTGCTGGGAGGATTGGGATTGTATCAGCATCTCGTGGATTTTGCGGGAGCAGGTGCTACCACTCCCCTCACAGGATTCGGAAATCTTATTGCCGAGGGAGTTCGGGGAGAAATCGATAAAAGAGGTCTTCTCGGAGCGCTGACCGGAGGAATGAGTGCCGCTGCAGGAGGCATCAGCGCCGCTCTGATTTTCGGACTGCTGGCTGCCATCGTTTTTCGATCGAAAAGAAAATAGCAATTATTCCGTTATCACGATGTCATAGCTTTCGGAGGTAATTCCTACCGCGCTGTCCGATAAGGTTTCTCTCACGGCTCGGTTTATAAACAGAATATAATATCCCCCATCATCCTCTCGGCTTGCGCTGCTGTCTGTTCCCCTCATCATTTCATCGCAAAGGCTTGCCATAGTCCTTGCGATCTTTGCCGTATCCAGGGAAAAGGCAAGCGATGCACCCAAAGCTCCGCTCCCCCGGCCTCTGATAACGGTCTTCAGTCCCGTATCTGCGGATATGGGCTCACGGATGCTGTCGCCGTCAGAAATAATTATCACATCACAGCCCTTTTCCTTTGCAGAGGCAATGCCCGATTCCACACCTCTGTCTCCCAAGGCCTCCACCGTATAATCCACAGCGGCCTCATCCAGGTAATCGCAGGCATCCTGCACATCAACAGCACCCCGTTCAAAGGAAATTATTGAAAAGCATTTGTCAGAGCCGAAAAGAGTGACGCTTGCCTTTACCATATCGGTGACGGATATGACGGGACAGATTCCCGAAAGCTCCCTCTCGGGCCTGTACGGAGAATTATCAACGATGCAATACAGGCATGGCAAAGAGGTTTTCAAAAAAATATAGCTTTCCAACACATCTCTGCCCACACAGATCACCGCCCTATATCCTCCGGAAAGAGCACAGGAAAAAGCTTCCTCATCCATTGGATCGACGATACCCATATCCCAGCTGTAACCCATTGAAAGAAGCTCATCTCCCATAAGGGCGGCACATTGGGATTCAACCGGAGAATTTGCCGCGGCTATGTAAAAATCCTTTATATCAGTACTATTCGCATCCTCAGCCATTGCCCCGCCCTTTTCTTCTCCGTTACAGGAGGAAAAGACAAGCAGAAGAATAAAAGCAAGAGCCGTGATCGTTATTGCCGTTCTTTTCACAGCCTTCATGTTTTGCATCATTTATGTGTCCGCCTTTCGTTTTTATTCTATATTACCTCCCCGTCAGTAGCGAAAGAGGACATATTACGGCGAAAAGCCAAAAAACAATAAATAATAAATTTATCTGCCTTCTCATTGACAAAATTTTATCCTGGTGGTATATTACTTATAAAGTAATTTATATGAAGAGGAAACATGAAAAACGGTATCTCAAAAAAGAAGAAGGTTCTCTCTGTTATAGGAAACAGCATCGTTCTCGTTGCCGGCAATGCCCTTTATGCTTTCGCAGTAGCCCTTTTCGTTATGCCCTCAGGTCTCGTTCTCGGCGGCGTTACGGGTATTTCTATCTTCCTTGAGCATTTCATCCCCAAGGACTGGCCGATCGACGTTTCTTACATAGTTTTTGTTATAAATGCAGGTCTTTTCGTTTTGGGAGCTGTTGTGCTTGGCAAAAAATTTGCCATAACCACTGCCGCAAGTACGGTGCTTTATCCTATGTTCCTTTATATTTTCCAAAGAGTTGCGGAAAAAGGCATCGATTTCAAAGGCTTCAATAACGTTCACAGCGATATTATGCTTTGCGCTCTGGTTACCGGTCTTCTTATCGGAATCTCAATCGGTGCCGTTGCAAGAACAGGAGCCTCCACCGGCGGTATGGATATCCCTCCCCTTGTTATAAACAAACTCACCGGCGCCCCCGTGGGTACCACCCTCCTTTGCTTTGACGTGGTGGTTATATCAATGCAGCTCATAACCAGCAATATAAACGAATTGCTTTACGGTGTTATAATGATCGCCGTCAACTCCTTTGTAGTTAATCAGGTGATGGTAATGGGTACGGAAAAGATCCAGATATCCGTTATCTCCAACAATCTTGAAGAGGTGCGCGCCGCTATCCTTACGGAAATGCACAGGGGTATCACACTTATCTCTTCAAGAAAGGGTCTGTCCGGAGAGCCTTGCGAAATGGTGATGTCCATCATCTCCACACGTCAGCTCGCCCGCGCAAAGAAGCTCATCCTTGCTGCTGACCCCGATGCCTTCATGATAGTCACCAGAGTCAGTGAGGTTAGCGGAAACGGCTTCTCATTCAAGAAAAAGAGCGATAAGGTTCTGGAAAGAAGCGATATACTGTAAAATAATTGGGAAATCGGACTGCCGCGCGCCATGGTGCCGAAAGGTATTGGTGTGAGGAAAGTCCGGGCACTGCAGGGCAGGATAACGGATAACGTCCGCCGAGGGTAACCTCCGGGAAAGTGCAACAGAAATAGACCGCCTCAGAAACGGGCAGGATCAATTACGGCTTCGTAGTTCTGAACGCCCATGGGGTAAGGATGGAAAGGCGAGG
>SVQJ01000112.1:3403-6066 GCA_015065395.1 Oscillospiraceae bacterium | reverse complement strand
TGAAAAGGCTTGCGACAACCAGTATGCAATGATCGGCTATCACCTGGGAAATACTCTTACCGATAACGGTAGTGTTGCACGCGGTGTTTGTGTTGAGAAGGACGGTTATCTTGATGAGATCGTTGAAAGAACAAAGATATTCAAGGTTCCTGAAGGCGGTCAGTTTGAGGATGAGAACGGAAATACCGTTACCGTTGGCCCCGAAACTGTTGTTTCTATGAATTTCTGGTGTTTCACCTCTTCTGTTTTTGCAGGAGCAAAGGTTGAATTTGAGAAATTCCTCAATGATCCCGATCGTGAGCCTCTTAAATCCGAGTGCTTCCTTCCCAATGTTGTAGGTCAGCTTAAGCAGCAGGGTTATTGTACTGTTAGGGTTATTCCCACAACTGCAAAGTGGCACGGTGTAACATATTCCGATGATAAGCCTTCGGTTGTGGCTAAGATCAATGAATATATTGCTGAAGGCACTTATCCCAAGGGACTTTGGAAGTAATTAAGAACGGAGAAGTAAAATGGCTATTCTTGTAACAGGCGGTACAGGCTTTATTGGCTCTCATACCGTTGTAGAGCTTCTTTCAATCGGAAAAGAAGTAGTTATAGTTGATAATCTTTCCAACAGTAAGATAAGCGTTCTTGATAGGATCGAGGCTATCAGCGGTATACGCCCCAAGTTCTATCATGTTGATCTTCTTGACTATTCAAAGACCGAGGAGATATTTCTTGAGAATGACATCGAGGCTGTTATTCATTTTGCAGGACTCAAGGCTGTAGGTGAGAGCGTTTCAATGCCCATAGAGTATTATGAGAATAATCTTATGAGCACTCTCAATGTTCTCAGGCTTATGAGAAAGTATAAGGTGCGAAAAATAGTATTCTCCTCGAGTGCAACCGTATACGGCCTTCCCAAGTACGTTCCCATAACCGAGGATTTTCCTCTTTCGACTACCAATCCATATGGCGAAACAAAGCTTATGATAGAGAGAATACTCGCCGATGTTTGCGTTGCAGAGCCTTGGATGAGCGTTGCGATCCTTCGATATTTCAATCCTATCGGTGCACATAAGTCAGGACTTATCGGTGAGGATCCTCAGGGGATTCCAAACAACCTTCTTCCCTATGTTTCCAAGGTTGCTGCAGGAAAGCTTGAATGTCTCACTGTTCACGGAGACGATTATGATACTCCCGACGGCACCGGCGTGCGTGATTATATCCATGTTGTTGACCTTGCGCTTGCACATCTCAAGGCTCTTGAGTGGACAGGAAATAATACAGGCGTTGATTATTTTAACGTAGGTACAGGTAACGGTTATTCCGTTCTTGAAATCGTTAAGGCATACGAAAAGGCGAGCGGAAAGACAGTTAATTATAAGATCGGACCTCGCCGTCCCGGTGATATCGGTGAGTGTTATGCAAATCCTGAAAAGGCGCTCAATGTTCTCGGCTGGAAGGCAGAGCGCGGTATTGAAGAAATGTGTGTGGATCTTGCCCGTTGGCAGGAACAGAATCCTGACGGATTCCCCAATGACTAAAATATAGTAAACGGGCGATCTTTCGCCCGTTTATTGATAATCTGGAGCATAATATGATAACTAAGAAATTTTTCGGTACAGCCCCCGATGGCAGTGATGTTTATGCTTACTGTCTTTCAAACGATTCCATCGTTTCCGCTAATATATGCAATTTCGGCGGCACTGTTATAAATCTGTGGGTGGAGGACAGGAACGGGGAAAAGCGAGATGTTGTTTGCGGTTTTGATGATCTCGACGGATATCTTACTTCAGGCGGATATCAGGGAGCAATAATCGGCAGAGTAACAAACCGTATCAGTAATTCAAAATTTACTCTTGACGGTAAGGAGTATCTGCTCTATCCCAACTGCGGCACCTTTACCGCTCACGGCGGTAAAACCGGATTTAATAAGAGGGTATGGGGAGCAAGGTCTGTTGATGGTGATGAGCCGATGCTTATTCTTACCTATGTGAGCCCCGATATGGAAGAGAATTATCCGGGTACCATAGTTGTTACTGTTACATATACTCTCACAAAATGCGGTGCTTTGAAGGTGAATTATGAGGCGTATACCGATAAGAGAACCATAATCAATCTTACAAATCATTCTTATTTCAATCTTGAAGGATATGAGAGTGCATCCATTGCCGATCAGGTCATGTGGATCGATGCAGATACAATGAATGAGCAGGATTTCGATATTATTCCTACAGGCAATATTATCAGCGTCAAAGGAACACCTTATGATTTTACATCTCCCAAAGCTATTGGCCGTGATTTTGATTCTGATCTTGATATGGAAAAGCAGAACGGTGGATATGATAATAATTTCATATTCAATAATTACGATGGATCTCTTAAGAAAAGATGCTCTCTTAAGGCACCTCTAAGCGGTATTGAAATGACTGTTTATACAGATCAGCCCTGTGTCGGTGTATATACTTCTAATATGATGAATGAGAATGATCCTCCTTTCAAGGGCGGAGTTGTTCAGAAAAATCGTTGCGCTGTTTGCTTTGAGACGCAAAAAATGCCCGATGCGATCAATAATCCTTCATTTACCGATACTGTTCTTGAGCCGGGTGAAATATATACTCACACGACAGTATTTGCGTTTAATCATTAAAACAAAAAACATCCCTGCTTATCTGAAC
>SVQJ01000112.1:0-3393 GCA_015065395.1 Oscillospiraceae bacterium | reverse complement strand
CAGGGATGTTTTCTGTTTTGGAAAAGCTTATTTGGCTTTAGCGCAAAGGTATTTGCAGGATCCTTTGATCTCTACTGTCATATCTTCCGGAATATAGAAAGTGTCACCTTCTTTGAATGCGTAGATATCGCCGTCGTGAACTATCTCACCTCTACCCTCAATAAAAATAACAGCGGAAAAGCTGTTATCCGTTTTTAAGATCGATGGTGCAATTTGAAGAGATACTTCAAATTTATCACAATTTGCCAGACAACCTTCTTTATAGCCGTCTGAATATCTGATGGCTTCAATTTCATCGTCAGAAAAAGCCCGTGCCACACCCAATCCCTCATCGATGTGCAAAGTCCGAGGCAGACAGTTTTTATCAATACGTCCGTAATCATACAGTCTGTATGTTGTATCAGAATTCTGCTGAATTTCGCAAAGAACTATGCCTTTTCCGATGGCATGAACTTGTCCCGCAGGTATAAAATAACACTCACCTGCTTTTACGTGTACTCGGCGCAGCGCTTCATCAAAATGACCTTGTCTCACAAGGTGAGTAAAGACCTCCTTTGTAACGCCTGAGTTTAGCCCGTAGATAATATGTGCATCATCCTCCGCTTCAATTATATACCACATTTCTGTCTTTCCCAGGGGTGTACCGTCCTTATCTGTGATATTATCGTCCGGATGAACCTGCACGGAGAGTCTGTCTCCTGAATTTATAAACTTTATCAGAAGAGGAAAGTCGTATCCGCATTCAAGAATATCAGAAAGCTTTTTGCCGGCATACACGCCGTTTCCAATAACGGACTGGGCTTCGGGACGGACGGTAAGCTCCCAGGATTCGCCGAGCTTTTCAAACGGAGCTTCCTTTCCGAATTTGGTTTTGAGGCGGTTTGAACCCCAGATCATTTCTCTCGGGTAAGGTTCAAGCCTCATAGGATATTTAATCATATTTGCACCTCACATCTGAAAGAACCCTCGACAAGCGAGGGTTCTTTATCAATCATCATCTTTGTCCTTGTTTTTATCTTTGAGCTTATCTTTATCAGCTTCGTTTTCTTCAGGCTCCACCTTTTTGACAACGATTTCTTTAACCATCTTTTCATCGCATTTGGTAACGGTAGCGGAGATCATTTCGTATGTGAAGGAGTCACCTTCGTCAGGGATACCTTCAAGGACAAGCTGTACCCATCCGTTTACGGTCTGAGGCTTTTCATTTTCATCATCATCGAATTCAAGATCGAAAATATCGAAGAGATCATCAAGCTCAGCAGAGCAGTCAACAGTAAGAGTACCGTCGGGATTGGTAACGATAAGATTCTGTATCTCATCATGTTCATCCCATACCTCGCCGATAAGCTCTTCGATGATATCCTCCATAGTAACGATACCCATAAGTCCTCCGAATTCGTCAATAACAAATGCCATGTGGCATTTTTCGTTTTGGAGATCGCGGAGAAGATCGTCAATTCTGTGATGCTTAGATATGTAAAGCGGCTTCTGGTAAAATTCGCTCATATCGGTCTTGCCGGTGTTGAATGCATAGTAAAAATCTTTTTCGTGGAGCACGCCTCTAACGTCATCAATGCTTTCACCGATGACAGGCACACGTGAAAATCCAGACTCATGGAAGAGCATCATGATCTCTCTGGGATCAGTGCCTTCGCTGACCGTAACTATATCGATTCTGGGAGTGAGTATTTCTCCGGCAGTAAGGTCGCTGAATTCAATAGCGCTTTTTATAAGCTCGCTTTCGTCCTCATCGATTCCGCCTTCCTGTTCGGCTTCATCTATCATAGTCATAAGGTCTTCGCTGTTTGTTCCCTCAGGCTCTTTTGATTTGAAGACCTTTGAGAGAAGCTTTCTCCAACCGCTGAATATAAGAGTGAGCGGATAGAAGATGTTGACCAGAAATGTGACTATGTTTACTGTTGCTATACAGTAACCGTCGGAATGATCTTTTGCCAGGGTCTTGGGGGTGATCTCACCGAAAATGAGAACAACGACGGTCACTATTACAGTGGAGATGGTAGCACTGAGATCGTCATTACCGTTTACAATATCACTGAGAGCATTTATGAAGAAAATAGTACTGATGGTAGTGAGGGTGATATTTACAATATTGTTACCGATAAGGATCATTGTAATAAGCTTATCGTAATTATCATCCAGCTTCAGAACCTTATTAGCTTTTTTCCTTCCTTGAGAAGCGAGGCTCTTCATTTTGATTTTGTTAAACGATGAAAAAGCTGTTTCAGTTGCCGAGAAAAATCCCGACATTGCTGTAAGTAAAACCATAATAAGTATCATGGTTATACTGTCGCCGTCCATAAAATTTATATCCTTTCAATGTGAAAATATAACGAATCTATTATATCAAATTTATAGCTTTTGTCAATAGGCGGAGGGAATCTATTTTAATAAATCGGCGAAAAACCAATCTTTTCTAATGGCTGAAGCTATGCCTTTCCCGGAAAGATCCACACCTTCTCCGTGCATGACTTCAGGAGGCATAATAAGGTATTCTTCGCATGATTTCCAAAGCATTTTGCGGATCGTTTCGGTAACTGATTCTGAATTGGCATAGATGGAAGAGCAGACGGTGATTTTTGTGATGGGGATAGTCGATATAAGCGTCATAAGTATTTTTGATAATTCTTCAAAGACAGTATCCGTATCAAGAGATCTCAAAGCAGCGTCCTTAATGCTTTTGCCATTAGCGGTTTTCAGTATTCCAAAGTTTTTAATATCCGTTGTTTCCGCTTCTCTATCAGCAATATAGCCGGTCAAAAAAGCATATTTATGTAGGAAAACAGTTAGTATTCGGTCATCTCTTGACATGCCGTTTTGAACAGAAGCAGCTAAAGCATTGCATTCATTGAGAATGATCAAACGGCCCGCAAAAATACTGTCAGTAAAAAACTCTCTAATGCGAATGCCGTTTAGATGAGTGTCGGCATCGGCAGAAATTTTATCATTATCTTTATCATAGATTCCGGGAACGATCACTCCCGTGCCGATACATCTTTCTGTGTGAAGCTTTTGGTTTTTCATAAATGAATGAGAATCCCTAATAAAAGAATTCAGACAATCGTCTATAAAAATGCTTCTGTCAGTTGATTGCGCAAAAGATGCTATCGGAGTAAGTGAAAGGTCATAGGCAGAAAATGTAAATTTATCGGGAGACAGATGATAAACAGCTATCCAGTGGTATTGCTTAACTGATAAAATGTTAGAGCGGCGTTTTGCACTTTTATCATTGGTATAGGTTTGTTTAAGAATATTTTGAGCGATAAGATGATCCACTACTTTGCTGACAGTAACAAAACTGAGAGCAGTAGAGTTGGAAATCTCTGTTCTTGTGGATTTATCTGTGCTGAGAGAGGCTTTGAAAATCCTGTATAC
>SVQJ01000111.1 GCA_015065395.1 Oscillospiraceae bacterium | reverse complement strand
GGAGGAGAAAAAGGCTGAAAAGCCCGACCCTTGCTGCGATTGAAGATACAATAAAAGTTTTCTCGAGACCCGACGTACCGACATACGTCGGGTCTTTTCAGCTTTCAAAAAGATGCAGCGCGCAAAACAGTTCAAAGAAACAAAGCTGATATTACAGCTTTACTTAACAGCAATCTTCCCGGGCAAAATATCTAAAAGCCGGGACCGCAGCTGACCGTAAGCCTCCCTCCGCGAAGGTAAAGCAAGTGCTAACTGTAGCCTTAGCTGCTTCGCTCTGCCTTCGCTTGTGCGAAGGCCCAAGTTTTGCCTCTCCTCGCGAAGGTAAAGCAAGTGCTAACTGTAGCCTTAGCTGCTTCGCTCTGCCTTCACCTGCGTGAAGACCAAAGTTTTGCCTCTCCTCGCGAAGATAAAGCAAGTGCTAACTGTAACCTTAGCTGCTTCGCTCTGCCTTCGCTTGTGCGAAGGCCCAAGTTTTGTCTTTCTCAGCGTAGGGAGGTGGCATTTGCAAAGTTTTTCCCAAAGGAAAGCCTTTGCAAATGACGGAAGGAGCCTGCGTAACGGGGAGCTTGCAATCACTTTTTGTTACGCAATTCTCCCTCAGTCACGGCAGAGCCGTGCCAGCTCCCGCCTTTGTTTAGGTCTTCGCGTAAGCGAAGACAGAGCGGACACAGAAACATAAATGTCAGTATTTCCTCATGTCCGCGGAGGGAGCCTTACCTGCGCTCCCGAAAACGTGGGGTATGATGTTGCATATTTTGTAGTCGAAAGGTGAAATTAAATTAAGCCTCCCTCCGGGAGGGAGGTGGCATTTGCAAAGTTTTTCCCAAAGGAAAGCCTTTGCAAATGACGGAAGGAGCCTGCGTAACGGGGAGCTTGCAATCACTTTTTGTTACGCAATTCTCCCTCAGTCACGGCAGAGCCGTGCCAGCTCCCTCCCGGAGGGAGCCTTTATTTAGGTCTTCGCCTGTGCGAAGACAGAGCGGACACGGGAACTTAAAGCTTAGTATTTCTATATGTCCGCGGAGGATGGCCAATTTGACGTGCTTTTTTCAAAATGAGAAAAGGCATTGCTAAAAGGGGTATAATATGCTATACTGAATCTAAATCAAAAAAAGGAAAGATCAATATGAAAAGTATTGCAATAATTACCGGTGCATCAAGCGGCATCGGCAAGGTTTTCACGAAAACCCTTTCAGAGCACTCTAAATACGATGAGGTATGGGTCATCGCAAGAAGCCGCGAAAGGCTGGAGGAGCTCAGGAACACCGTCGAGCTTCCCCTGCGTCCCATCCCCCTTGATCTCACGAAGGAGAGCTCTCTTTCCACCCTTAAGGAGCTCCTCGATGGGGAAAAGCCCCGCATCTCCCTGCTGATAAATTGCAGCGGATACGGCAAGTTCGACAGCTTTGAAAATCTTTCCTTTGAGGAGAACATGGGCATGATAGAGCTGAACGTCTCGGCGCTCACCGCCCTCACTTATATCTCACTCCCCTATATGGATAAAGGCTCCGAAATACTGAACGTTGCCAGCGTTGCCGCTTTTCAGCCGATCCCTTACATCGGAGTTTACGGCGCCACAAAATCATACGTTCTTAATTTTTCCCGCGCTATCGGCAGAGAGTTGAAAAAAAGAGGTATTCGCGTTTTTGCCGTTTGCCCCTTCTGGACCAAGACCGATTTCTTTGACAGAGCAATAGACGAAAATAAAGAGCGTGTGGTGAAAAAATATGCCGCCATGTATACCCCGGAATATATAGTCAACTATACCTGGCGCGCAATGAAGAATAAGCATAAGGATCACTGCATCCCCGGCTTCAAGGCAAAATTGCAGGTGCTCGGAGTAAAGCTCCTTCCTGCAAAGCTTATAATGAATATATGGCAATCTCAGCAAAAGCTTAAATAACGTTTTTTGCAACCGCATAAAACCAGGTGTCCGCAAAGAACAAACTACAAATGCCTAAAATTACGGAGGTTTGAAAATGTCAGTATTATCAGGCTATGAGCCCGAAAAGGTCTTTCAGTATTTCAGTATGCTTTCCTCGGTTCCACACGGCTCCGGGAATACAAAACAGATAAGCGATCTTTGTGTTTCGTTTGCAAGGGAGCACTCCCTTGACTATTATCAGGATGAGCTTAATAACGTTATCATATACAAAAAAGGCAGTGCGGGATATGAGGCAAGCGATCCTGTAATTCTTCAGGGACATATCGACATGGTGTGCGCAAAGGAAGAGGGATTTGAAAAGGACATGGCAAAGGAGGGCATCGACCTTGTGGTGAACGGCGATTGGATCAGCGCCCACAGAACGTCCCTTGGCGGCGACAACGGAGTTGCCGTTGCCATAATCCTTGCCATACTTGATGACGATACCCTGCCCCATCCCCCCATTGAAGCCCTTTTCACCGTTGATGAAGAAACGGGAATGTTCGGTGCCGTCGGCCTTGATTACTCCCGCCTCAGCGGAAAAAAACTCATAAACCTTGATTCCGAGGAGGAGGGGATATTCACCGCAGGCTGTGCAGGAGGAGCAAGAGTGAACTGCTCTATCCCCTGCAGGCGTGAGAGCCTTTCCGGATACCGGTTCTATAAGGCAGAGATCTCAGGGCTTCTCAGCGGACATTCCGGAGTGGATATCGATAAGGGCAGAGCAAGCGCAAATCAGCTTATGGGCAGAATGCTTTTCCATATTTTCAAAGAGACCGGACTGCGCCTGTGCTCGATGCAGGGTGGAACTCTTGATAACGTCATCCCCAAAAGGTGTGAGGCCGCGGTTGCTGTTCCCAAATGCATGGAAGAAAGATTTATCTCCATGACTGAAGACTATAAAGCAATCTTTTCCAATGAATTTGCCCATTCAGACCCGGATCTGACCCTGAATATCTCAAAAGCAGCAGAGCAAAGTGCGGTCTGCGCTGATGATACCGCCGCAATGCTTACCGCAATGATAATGCTCCCCTACGGCGTTCAGGAAATGAGCATGGATATAAAGGGGCTTGTGCAGACCTCGCTTAACATGGGCGTTCTGAAGCTTTCGGAAAACGAGCTGGACTTCAGCTTTTCCGTCCGCTCCTGCATAACGAGCTGTAAAGAGGCTTTGATAATGCGCCTGAAAGCAACCGTTGAGCAGATGGGCGGCACTGTTTCCGTGCACGGTGAGTATCCTGCGTGGCAGTTTGCAAAAGTCTCCCCCCTAAGAGACACCACCCTCGCCGCATATAAGGATCTTTACAACAAGGACGGCAAGGTCTTTGCCACCCACGGCGGATTGGAATGCGGACTGTTTATAAATAAGATCCCCGGCCTTGATTGCATATCCTTCGGACCCGATCTTTGCGACGTACATTCGGTTCGTGAGCGTCTCTCCATTTCATCCACCGCAAGACTTTACGCCTTGGTCTGCGAGATACTTAAAAGACTGTGATTTATCAAAGAATACGGCGGCGTTTTCGAAAAGATCTGCAAATTAAAAGACGCCGCTGACAAAAAAGAAAAAGTGCACAAAGTGAAAAAGCTCATCTTTGTGCACTTTTCTTTTGCAGTATATTGTAACAACCGCAAGGCTGTCAGCTGCATCCTTATCAGAATATTTCAAGAAATTCAAGGCTGTCAGCAAACCAGGTGGCAACGTGGGGGTTATCAAGATGCTCAGCTCCCCACCAGGTCTCCTTGTTGGCAAGGGCAAATCCGTGATCTCCCTTGGGATATATGTGCATCTCAAAATGGACGCCTGCCGCACGCAGCGCGCTTGCATAAAGGAGAGAATTCTCAACAGGCACGCAGGTATCCTCAAAGGTGTGCCAGATAAAGGCAGGAACGGTATTTTCATTGATATGCTTTTCAATCGAATACCTGTCAAGGCCCTCACGGTCCGGATCCTCAAGGCCGATGGGATAGCCTAAAATACGCATTATGGAATGCTGATGGCGGATATTGTTTTCTCCTGTGATAACGGGATAGCAGGTGAGAACCGCCGCAGGCTTGTTCTCGCCGAATTCCATATCCTCCCCGGCACTTGCCCAGTCCTCAGCCCAGAAGGTACCGATGGATGCCGCAAGGTGGCCGCCTGCAGAGAAGCCTATAACGTAGATGCGCTCGGGATCGATATTATACTGCTCTGCATTTCTTCTTATATGCACGATGGCCTTAGATACGTCCTGTACGGGACGGGGGAAAGCAGATTTCTGATCCACGGAATAGTTCACAAGAAAGCAGTTATACCCTGCGGCAAAATAATTCAGAGCCACAGGCTCGCCTTCTCTGTCGTTTGCCAAAAACAGATAGCCGCCTCCCGCAAGCACGACCATGGCGCCGCGCTTTCGTCCGCAGGCACCCGTCGCATCGTCATGGACAAAGGTCTGCATTTTTATATCACTATCGTCTTCACGAAGATAAATTGTTTCGGTTCTCATGATAATCTCCTATATATTTTTTATATTACGATTTTAACACATTTTGCAGGGATATTCAATAAGGAGTTTTGCAAAAAAACATACACACTTACAAAAAAGGAGTTGCCGAAGCGACTCCTTTCATATTTGATCCATGGGACGTTTTTACTGCTTTTCTTCTTCCAGATTTTCCAAAGCTACCCGTACTGCTTCAATAACAAACGCAGTAAAAGTGCAGTTTGAACCTTTTATTTGATTTTCGACCTGCTCGATAACATCATTCGGAAACCTGATGCATTTATTAGTTGTGGGCGGGACGGAAGGAATTTGAAACTTTTTCATATAATCACCTCTGCAATATTATTGTATACAAAATAATATTTGCAGTATGCATTACAATTGTATTGCGTATTTCCCGCCCACGTGATATTATTAAGTAAAGCACGGAATATATAACGAGGGTCGTATGACAAAACGAGTAATTATCGCAGGGAGCAGAAATTATCACAATTATGATGAAGCAAAGGCCTTCATTGATACTTTCCTACACAAAATCAAAAACGATTGGAAGATCGTTTTCGTCTCCGGAGGATGTAAGGGCGCGGATATGCTCGGCGAGCGCTATGCAATTGAAAAAGGACTGCCAATAGAGCGTTTTTATGCAGAATGGGACAAATACGGACGAGCCGCAGGTCCCATAAGAAACCGCCTCATGGCAGAGATCGGAGATATAGTGATATGCTTTTGGGATGGCAAAAGTCACGGAACCGGATCCATGATCTCTTATGCAAGAAAAGCCGGCAAAGAAGTAATAATAAAATACATATAAAAAGGAGTTGCCACACGGTAACTCCTTTTTTATCCATTAATGTATTCATTGACCTCGTACGCCCATTTCGCGTTTTCCTTTTCCTGATCCGTGAGATCGCCCCATCTAACACCGGAATCACCAAGGGCATCCAGCATAACTCCAAACAATACTACAATAGCCATAATGATACCTGCGGCCACTTTGAAGGCCGTATCATTTTCCTTAATGGTGCACACCGCAAAGCCGCCAAGACCGCTTGCAAGAAATGCAAATGCCGCACCGAAGAATAGGTGATTGCCGGAGATAAGCAGGATACCTATCCAACCGCTCACAAAAGCACCTGCCAACAGACCAAAAAACTTTCCAAGCTTTTTCTTTGTCATTAAAATATCCTCCTTGACATATATTGTTAACAAGCACATTATAGCCCATTTACGGGCAATTGTCAATGAAAAGGCAATAATTCATACTAAAAATAAGGGAGGGATGAAAATGATCTGTTTTGACAAGTTATGGATAACATTAAAAGAAAGAAACATTTCACAATATAAGCTTATCAAAGAGTATCATATTAGCACCGGTCAACTGGACCGCCTCCGCAAAAACGGTAACGTCAACACATACACTCTCAACCAGCTTTGCAGGATACTGAAATGCCCTCTTTCAGATATTGCCGAATATATTGACGAAGATAATTAAAGGAGTTGCCACACGGCAACTCCTTTCAGCTTGTCGATACTTTATCGACAAGCTGCTTCGGACTGCCGAGAAGGATGCAGATTTCGTTTTTCGGGGCTCGTCGGCGTACAAAGGTACGACAGAGACCCGAAAGACGAAAAGCTTGAGCCCCCTGGAAAAACAGGGGGCTCTTATGGCTTTTGTGAATTATAATATCAGTCTATTTAATCG
>SVQJ01000110.1 GCA_015065395.1 Oscillospiraceae bacterium | reverse complement strand
TGGGCCATAACGATACGAAAACCGCTTCTGGAGAGCCTGTAAACAGTTTCATAATGCTCCTCGCTCCATTTTGAAAACGGCATTTCAAGAAGGAGAACATCAGTACCCTTTATACAAAGCTTTGAAATATCCTCCATACGGTCTATTCCCGGGCAAAGAAGGACCTCTGCTCCGAGATACACCTCGGGGTGCTCGCCGATCTGCACATTTGAAAGCAGGGCGGCTGAGCTCTCTCTTTTTTCAATAAAACGGGAAACGCTGTGACGCTGGGGATAGAAATGGGGGGTTGCCACAACCTTTTGTGCTCCCGTTTTCCAAAGATATCTCAGTTGCTTTGCGCTTTCCTCGGGGCTTTCGGAACCATGATCTGCTCCGGGCAGGATATGGGCATGAAAATCTATGATAGGATTATCAGTATTCACCCTTACACCCGCCTTTATTCATCATTTTCGTCTTTTTTTGTTTCCTTACGGCTATGATGGTGACCATAACCATAACCATAACCGTATCCGTATCCGTATCCGAAATAACCGTGGGCATATTTTTTGCCGTATTTGCCGTATTTACCGTTCTTTCCGTATCTGCCGTATTTTCCTACCTTGGGATCCACGTCGTTAAGCACGAATCCCACGATATTGGCATCCATCTGCTCCATAGCGGCAACGGAGCGGCGAAGGGACTTTGTGTCGTCCAAATTAGCTCTTACCACGTAAAGATATCCGGTTACGATCTCGGCGATAACTGCCGCATCCGAAACAATACCCACAGGAGGCAGGTCGATAAATATAATATCAAAATGCTGCTTCATAAAATCTATGAACTTGCTCATTCTGCCGCTTGCAAGAAGCTCTGCAGGATTGGGAGGCATACCGCCGGCCGTTATAATGGAAAGATTGGGATACGAGGTCTTTTTTATATATTTATCAACGGAGGAGTCTGCGCTTGCAAGAAGCTCGCTTATTCCCTCTCCCTTTTCCATATTGAAGATCTTATGAACAACGCTGGATCGAAGGTCGCAATCTATGAGAAGCACCTTTTTTTCAAGCTGTGCAAATGAGACCGCCAGGTTTGATACTATAAGGCTTTTTCCGCTGTGGGCAAAGGTACTGGTTACGGCATAAACAGGACATTTCTCACCCTTTGCAGTATAGAAAAGGTTGGTTCTCAGCATCTTAAATGCTTCGTTTATGGCAAATGAGGATTTTTCACTGAGGATCTTGCCTTCATACTTATTCTCATTGATCATTTACCCGACCTCCTTTTCAGTTTTACCGATACCGAGGATTTCTGAGGCTGATCCGTTACAATAGTGGGGATCAATCCGATAACGGGATAACCCATCTTATCTCTGATATCCTCTTCCGTGTATATGGTATTATCCAGCACTTCCTTCAGGAAAAACACAAGAAATGCAACGGCAATACCCAAAACACCGCCGACAATGGTATTGAGAATGATACTGGGAGAAACAGGTTCATCCACCTTAAGAGGTACGTCAAAGGGGGATACCTCACCTACGTTTATACTTTCTGGGATCGCATCGGGAAGGATCTCATAAAAAGCATAGGCAAGCTTATAAGCTGCAGAAGCGCTGGGCATTTCCACGGAAATATAAAACGCCTCCGTTCTGGAATAGGTACCTGCGGTGATATTAGCGCGAAGTGTCTCCACATCCACGTCAACACCGGACTTTTCTATTATTCTTTCAAGGAGAGCCGTGCTGTTTTTCACAATAACTATAGAAGATTCCGCAAGACTCTTAGAAGCATTTATATCCTGAGAGGAGGGGCTGGATTGCTGATCTGAGGTGTTATTTACATAGAACTTCGCAGTGGATGCATACTTGGGAGGGATAAAGAATGCTGTTACAAGAGCAAATACCATTGCCACGGCAACTCCTATCACACAAACAGCAGCCATTCTTCTTTTCAGAACAAATAACACCGCCGCAAGGCTGGCCTGATTTTCGTTATTTTCCACTTTTTTTGGCTACTCCTTTCATTTTCTTCAAATATACTTTTTAACTATTTTTTCCATCTCGGGCATTTTTCTGTCCATATCCGCGATGAGCTTCAGCTGATTTCTCGCTCTGTCTCTATTATGCTCGGGATACTTTATCTGATAATACACGTCTCCGTTCAGGTAATCGCCGAGGAAACGGATGCCCGTTTCAAGGGTCATAAGATATGCACCCATGGGAAGAGAGAGGATCTCCTCCTTTGTGAGAGAATCCTTAAGCTCCCCTACAAAGCCCTTCACGTATATTTCAAAAAGATCAAGCTCAAAGCTGACACGGGAAAGGTCTGTTTCATCCTCCGGGGCGCTTGAAGCACCGCAACGGACTGCGTCGCCGAAATCGTAGAGAACGCTTCCGGGCATAACATTATCCAGGTCTATGATACAAACACCGTCACCGGTCTTTTCGTCCATAAGAACGTTTCCAAGCTTTGTATCGTTATGAGTGACGCAAACGCGAAACGCGCCTGACCTCAAGCCATCTCTTATGAATGAGCAAAGAGGGGCCTTGGAGAGAGCGAACTCTATTTCGCTCTTCATTTCAGACGCTCTGCCCACTGAATCGGCTTCTACTGCCTTTTTGAAATCCGCCATGCGCTTTTCGGAATTATGGAAATCGGGAATGGTCTCATAAAGGGTCTCAGCGGGATAATCGCTGAGCTGATTGAAAAATCTGCCGAATGCTACTGCGCTCTTATAATGAATACAAGGATCGGCGGAATACTCGTAGGAGACCACGCCGGGGATCTCAAGGAATGCCCTCCAGAAGCCTCCGTCGCTGTCGCAAAAATAATCCTTTCCGTCCTTTGCGGGAATTACCGTTCTTACCATACGGTGAACATCGCCGCCGCTTTCGGCTATCTTTCCGGCAACGTGAGAGCAAACGCCCCGCACGTTTTTCATAAGCTTTTCAGGCTCCGTGAAAACGGAAGTATTGACCCGCTGGAGAATATATCCGGACATTCCCTCGCCGCAATGGACGAAATAAGTGTCATTGATCAGACCCGAATCACATCTTTTATAGGCTATCGGCTCCGCTGCAAAGGCAAACGCCGCCAAAGCCTCTTTCAAATGTTTAACTTCCATTACATTTTTTGTCTTCGGTTTTACTCCGAAAAAATCAGAGATACTTCTTAACGATCTCTATCATCTGAGGCATTTTCTCGTCCATATCAGCGATGAGCTTGAGCTGATTTCTTGCACGGTCGCGGTTATGCTCAGGATAGTGGATATGGAAATATACATCACCGTTAAGATAGTCGCCAAGGAAGCGGATACCGGTCTCGAGAGTCATAAGATATGCACCCATGGGGAGAGAAAGTATCTCTTCCTCAGTCATGGAATCGTGGAGCTCGCCCACAAAGCCGCGAACGTAGGTCTCGAACATTTCAAGGTCCATATATACCTTTGTAAGATCGGTCTCATCCTCAGCAGCGCTGGATGCACCGAAACGGATAGCATCGCCGAAATCGTAGAGAACGCTTCCGGGCATTACTGTATCAAGGTCGATAATGCAAACGCCCTCGCCGGTATTTGCATCCATAAGAACGTTATTGAGCTTTGTATCGTTATGGGTAACGCAAAGCTTGCATCTGCCGTCTGCAAGTCTGTCAAGGATATAAGAGCACTGAGGCTCCTTGGAAAGAGCGAACTCGATCTCTTTCTTCATTTCAGCGGCTCTGCCCATCTTATCCTCAGCCACTGCAGCCTTAAAATCGTTCATACGGCTTACAGAGTTATGGAAATTGGGAATGGTCTCATAAAGGGTATCTGCAGGATAATCGCTGAGCTGGTTGAAGAACCTGCCGAATGCAACAGCGCTCTTATAGAAAAGCTCGGGATTATCAACGGAATTATATGAAACAACGTCATGGATCTCAAGATATGCTCTCCAATAGCATCCGTCGGGGTCTACAAAGTAGTCATCACCGTTCTTGGTATATACGATCTTTCTTACCTCACGGTCGGTATCTCCGCCTGCTGCCTCGATCTTTTTTGCAACATGGTTGGTAACGCCCTTGATATTTGCCATGAGCTTTATGGGATCCTTGAAAATGGATGTATTTACTCGCTGGAGAAGATAGCTGGGATTGCCTTCGCCACAATTAACGAAATAGGTATCATTGATATGACCGATATCACATCTTTCATATTTGACGGGGGACGCTGCAAATGCAAATGCTTCGCCTGCTTCATTAAGATACTTAACTGCCATAAGAAATCTCCGTTCTGCCGAATTTGCGGCACAATTATTTTTTTGTGGACCGTTTTTTGATCGGTCCGTTCGCTTTGCCGCAGTTGTGAAAGGACACAATACGGCAATATAATATATTACATTTCATTATACCCTTACTGCGACAAACTGTCAATAGTTTTGTACAAATTATATGAAAAACGACCTTTGATTTTAATATTTCGACAGATATTTTTCCCTTGACTTTCACCACGAGCGAGTATATAATAATTGATAAGTTATTCTTGCATGATTTATAATCAAAAACTGCAAAAATACTTTTGCAAAATGGGAATTTCATTATTTTTTCGCTCCGTTTTGCAAAATTTGCTTTGCCTTTCGGCAAAAACTTTAGCAAACTACCACACATTGAAAGGATTGGTAATCAACTATGAACAGAGTTTTTAATTTCTCAGCGGGCCCCTCCATGCTGCCCCTTCCCGTGCTTGAAAAAGCGGCAGCTGAGCTTGTATGCTACGGCGATGCAGGTATGTCGGTCATGGAGATGAGCCATCGATCTCCCGCCTACGAGGAAATTATCACTGCGGCCGAAAAAGGTCTCAGAGCTCTGATGAATATACCTGACAACTACAAGGTGCTTTTCATGCAGGGCGGCGCCTCCACTCAGTTCGCCTGCGTACCCTTAAACCTTATGAAGACCGGCAAGGCTGACTATATCCTCTCAGGCCAGTTCTCCACAAAGGCGTTCAAGGAAGCGCAGAAATTCGGCGATGCCGTTGCCGTTGCATCCTCAAAGGATGATAACTTCTCCTGCATTCCCGAAACCTGCCGCGAGACCTTCCGCCCCGATGCAGACTATGTTCACATCTGTTTCAACAATACGATTTACGGCACAAAGTATAATTACATTCCCGACACAGGTGATATCCCCCTTGTTGCCGATATGTCAAGCTGCATCATTTCCGAGCCCGTTGATGTTTCCAAGTTCGGAGTAATATATGCAGGCGCGCAGAAGAATATGGCTCCCGCCGGCGTTACAGTTGTTATTGTCCGCGAGGACCTTCTTGGAAATGCCCGTCCCGAGACTCCCTCTATGCTGGACTGGAAGCTTATGGCTGACAACGGTTCCATGTACAACACTCCCCCCTGCTACTCCATCTACATAGCAAAGCTGGTTTACGAATGGATCGAATCCCTCGGCGGCCTTTCTGCTATGAAGGAGCTCAATGAAAAAAAGGCTGCACTTCTCTACGATTATCTCGACAGCCAGGATTACTATATTGCTCCCGTGAAGAAGGAATGCCGTTCCATGATGAATGTTACCTTCGTTACAGGCGATGCAGAGCTTGACAAGAAGTTTGCAAAGGAATCCGGCGAGCAGGGCTTGAAGAATCTGAAGGGCCACCGCTCCGTGGGAGGAATGCGAGCTTCCATTTACAATGCAATGCCCTACGAAGGTATTGAAGCTCTCATTGCATTCATGAAAAAATTTGCCGCGGAAAACCCTAAGAAATAAGAGGACACCCCAATGAAAAACATAAAGCTTCTCAATAAGATCGCCCCTTGCGGCACTTCTATCTTCACCGCTGACAAATATGCGGTCTCCACCGAAATCGAAAATGCTGACGCTATTATGGTAAGAAGCGCCTCCATGCACGACATGGAGTTTGAAAAGAGCCTTGAGGCTATTGCAAGAGCCGGCGCAGGTGTTAACAACATCCCCCTTGAAAAATGCGCAGAGGAAGGTATCGTTGTTTTCAACACCCCCGGCGCAAACGCAAACGGTGTTAAGGAGCTTGCCATCGCCGCACTTCTTCTCGCTTCCCGCGATATCGTAGGCGGCATCAAGTGGGCAGGCACGCTGGAAACGGACGTTGCAAAAACTGTTGAAAAGGGTAAGAGCGCATTTGCGGGACAGGAGATCAAGGGAAAGACCCTTGGCGTTATC
>SVQJ01000109.1 GCA_015065395.1 Oscillospiraceae bacterium | reverse complement strand
TTTTCGCTATCGTTGTCTTCTTAAAGTTCCTTTGGTTCTTTCCTTTCAAGGAAAGAACGAGAAAACACCTTCATCTCACTGTCAAACCGAAATTTGAACCTCCATTTTTGCGGTCTTTACTTGATTCTGTTTTCGTCTGAGGATAATAGAATAAAAATTTTCTTAAAGTCATAATACCGTGCATAATTGTGTTGATTTTTTCAGTAGACTGTGATAAAATTAAACAAATATACAATAAGATGGTTGTATTTTGCGATAACATATTTTTATCAACATAAAACGGAGGTTTGTTATGGAAAATATCGTAATCAATGAAAAAGAGATCGTGAATGCCGAGGCGATCTCTGCGGCTCTTGAAAAGATCGCCGCTGAAGAAAATGCTATTGAAGAAAGCTATAAGAAGCTTGGAAAGATCTATTATGAGCTTAACGCATCTGCTCCCGATTTTGAGTATGCAGAGATCGTAGGTGCTGTTAATGCATCCAATGATAATATTGCCGCTTTGCGCGGCGAGATCCTCGCTCTTCGCGGAGTTATCATTTGCCCCGATTGCGGCGCTGAAGCTTCTGAGGATGCTGTAAGCTGTAAGGTATGCGGTCATAAATTCAGAGAGGATATCACAGAAAACGGCGAGCCTATCTGTCCTTCCTGTAAGAGCGTTCTTCCCGTCGGATCTGTTTTCTGTAACTGCTGTGGCGCGAAGCTCGGTGAAGCTGCTCCAGCCCCTGCTCCTGCAGTCAAGACCTGCCCCGTATGCGGAAAGAATGTTTCCGAGGACTCTGCTTTCTGCAACTATTGCGGTGCATCAATGCTTGCACCTGCGGCTGAGGAGATCGCAGAAGAGCCTGCAGAAATTGAGGCAGCACCTGATTTGGGGATCCCTGATGCAGTGATCGAAGAAAGTGCCGATGAATCGGCTGCCGTTGCCAATGACGCTGCTGAGGCTCAGAGCACTGAAGAAATAAAGAGCCTTTGCTCCTGCTGTGGAATGGTTCTTTCCAAGGGCCTTATGTTCTGCACCAACTGCGGAACAAGGGTTGGCGTTTCCAATGACCCCTCAAGAGTAAGTGCTCCTGATGCTCCTGTGGAGAATGAGATCACCTTTGAGAGGGAGGAGAGCAGCTGCTCAAATTGCGGTATGCCCTTGGCAAAGGGGCTCATGTTCTGCACTAATTGCGGAACAAAGGCGGAAAACAAATCCTTTTCCGATAACGTGAGAACAGTTCCCGGTGCAACCGCAAAAAAGATCTGCTCCTGCTGTAAGGCAGAGCTTGCGGAGGGGCTTGCATTCTGTACAAACTGCGGAACAAAGGTTGAGAATGCCGCTCCCGTTGAAAAGGAAAATACAAGCGGCGGCGCGCGCCTGTGCATAAGCTGCGGAAAAGAAGTGCCTGCCGGTGCGAAATTCTGCATAAATTGCGGAACAAGACAGTAAAAAAACAGATATAGACGTTTGAAGGGATATCTTTAATGGAAACATCGGAAAAAACCACATATTTTGCCCCCGATAACTCCTTTACCGGGGTAACGGGCGGCGCAAGGATAACCGTTTTTGACGGAGATTCAAAGCCCTATCTTGTGGATCTGACCACCTTCGGCAAGGCAGTTATAACCTTCGGAAGGGAAGCAGGAAATGATATAGTGCTCCGCTCCCATTACGTGTCAAGACACCACGGTCAGTTCAGATTTATAAACGGACAGTGCGTTATTGACGATCTTGGGAGCAAAAACGGCATCCTCCATAACGGCGTTCTTGTTAAGGGTCAATATATGAGAGACGGAGATACTGTTCGTATAGACGACAGAACCGGAGCATCAGAGCTTGGCGTTCTTTTCGTATTCTCTGCTCAGAGTGATTCTATTGAGCGTTGGCAGCACGTGGATCTCAATGCAAAGCCCGTGTATACCATAGGCAGAGAGAGCAGCTGTGATATATTCCTGAACCATGTTTCCGTTTCCAGAGCCCATGCACAGATCCATGCCCAGAACGGTGCATATTTCATAGTGGATAACTCAAGCACCAACAGTGTATGGATAAACGGACATAGACTAAGCGGAAGATATCAGCTCCATGAAAAGGATCTTATAACCATAACCAACTCAAAGCTTATCTTTTCTGCCGGCAGAATAAGCTATTGTACATATAACCGCGGTATCAGACTGGGCGCATCCCGGATTGTAAAGGCGGTTGATAACGGCAGAAAGATAATATGTGATAACGTGAGTCTTGATATAGAGCCGGGCGAGCTTGTTGCCATCATCGGCGGAAGCGGCGCCGGAAAATCCACGATCATGAACTGCATCAGCGGCTACAGCATCCCAACGTCAGGCTTTGTCAACGTGAACGGAGTGGATCTTTATAAAAATTTTGAATCCATTAAGAGCATTATCGGATACGTTCCTCAGCAGGATATCGTATTTGAAAATCTGACCGTTTATGATATGCTGAAATATACGGCAGATCTCAGGCTTCCTCAGGATACCAGCGATCGTGAGCGCCATGACGTTATCATGAAGGTTATTGATACCGTGGAGCTGACCGCCAGAAAGGATACCCTTATCAAGAAGCTCAGCGGAGGTCAGAAGAAGAGGGCGAGCATTGCGGTAGAGCTTATGTCAGACCCTAATCTGTTTTTCCTTGATGAGCCTGCATCCGGTCTTGATCCGGGCACGGAGCGAAACCTTATGAGAACTCTGAAAAGCATGTCTCTCAAGGGAAAGACCGTTATTTTCGTAACTCACAGCACGCTGAACCTGAAAATGTGCGATAAGATAGTGTTCATGGGAGCAGGCGGAAAGCTTTGCTTCTGCGGAAATTATGATGAAGCGCTTAAATTCTTCGGTGTTGAGGATATTGTGGATGTTTACAATATGATCACCGAGAATTCTCAGTACTGGAGTCAGAAATACGAGAATTACAGAGGCAGCGTTAATATTCCCATCCCCATGAGTGCGGGAAATCAACGGCCTGTCATCAAAAGTGCGGTAAGACAGGTGTCTGTCCTTGCAAAACGCAATCTCCATATACTTATCAATGATAAGGTGCGCCTGCTTCTTATTCTTCTCCAGGCACCCCTGCTGGCTCTCCTTATATCATTCGTTGCCGACGGAGAACAGTTTGAGCAGCTCAGTATAACGAAAAGCCTGCTGTTTGCCCTTGCCTGCTCCGCATATTGGATAGGAATACTTAATTCCATCCAGGAAATATGCAAGGAGAGAGTAATACTCCGCCGTGAGTATATGACGGGTCTATCTCTCGGACAGTACGTTATGTCAAAGCTTGTGGTAATGGGTCTTGTATGTATGGTACAGGCGTTCCTTCTCACCGGCGTTTTTGCTATGATGGTAGGTCTCCCCTATGAGGGAGTGGCGATGGGAGCCTTCCTTGAGATACTTCTCACCACCTTCCTCACAGCTTATGCCGCATCCGCAACGGGAATCTTTGTCTCTGCTCTTGTAACAAATGCAGACCGTGCAATGACTGTGGCGCCCATCCTTCTAATGCCTCAGCTTCTTTTCTCAGGACTTATTTTTAAGCTTGACGGAATAACGGAGGCGATCTCCTGGTTTGCTACCTGCCGCTTCTCCATGGAGGGCTACGGTACCACCTCTGATCTGAACTCTCTGGAGAATATTTATAACGGCATGAGAGTTCCCACACCTCAGGAGGATTATTTTGAGTATACAGGCGAGCATTTTTGGTTTGCTATGTTCATGCTTTGTGTATTTGTGGTCGTGTTCTCTGTCCTTGCCGTGCTGGTGCTCAATAATATCAAAAAGAATAAGTAATTAACAGCGCTTTGAGAGAGAAACTTGAAAAAGTCAGATTTTTCGGCAAATTCTGCTCCTATTGGATCAAAAAACAGGTATTTGCCCAAAGCTGTGATAATGAATCTGCTTGCAGTATTGCGTAAAAGCAAGAGAGCGGAGCAGAACCTTTGATTTGAAAGGCATGGAAAATGGAAGAAAAAAAGAAACAGGAATTTGAAGCAAGCACTGATTTTGAAATAGAAGAATCCAATGCTATGAAGGTGCTGAAAGGCAAGAACGAGGATCAGATCAATCAGCACGAAAGCCATATCGAAACGAGAAAGATCGGCAAGCTTGAAAACTTCTGGTATCAGCATAAATGGCACGCAGGACTGATCATTGCCGCAGTGATCATCGTATCCGTATTGCTTTTCCAGATAATCACCCACGTGGAGCCTGACGTTACGATCATGTATACGGGGCCCCAGGCGATGGTTGGCAGAGATTATGAAAGACTGGAAAAGGCATTCAAGGCTGTCATGGGTGACTATAACAAAGATAAGAAGCTGGAGATCACCTTTGCGGATACCACATATATCCCGAAAAGAATAATCGAAGCTAATAAGAAGCTGGATCCCTCTTATACCTATGATGCGGCTGAGAATAATAATGCCTATCAGCGCTTCTGGAATTCCATAGCTGCAGGTACCTATCTGTTCTGTATGCTGGATCCGGAGCTTCATGATGAGATAGTCGCCTGTGATGGCTTTGTGCCGCTTTCCGAAATTTTCGGAGAAGATATACCCGAAAGTGCCTACGGAGAGTACGGAATATATCTCGGTGAAACTGAGTTTTATAAGTCAAACCCCGCCATTCAGTATATCCCTCAGAATACTGTGCTGGCAGTAAGGGTCACCAATGCCATTGATCTGAACAGCGAAAAGGAAAAGAAAGCTCTCCTTAAAGCTCATAAGGCTTTCCTTAAGGCAATAGTTGAATACGAGGCACCGAAAGAGGATAAATAACGCAGATGCCTTTTGCTCTGCATGATCTGGTAAAACCAAATTATAAAAGAAAAAGCGACTGTGTTCCAAAAAACAAAGAAAGCATTGTAAAAGCTGAATCTTCAGCTTTTACAATGCTTTCTTTGCTTTATAAGACAGGGATGAGGAATTTTTACACCCGATTCAGCTTATTTGCCCTTTTTCTTTTTTTTGAAAAGGCCGCCGAGTTTGTCACCGATATCGTCTAAAGATATCTTTGCTTTTATTCCGTCAGCGATCTTCTTCACCTGATCGTTGGGAAGATCGATGCCCAGGAGCTTCTCGACCGCAGAAACAGGATCCTTGGTAAACTCCTTTTGAAGCTCCTTGTCGCCTTTGATTTTTTTGGTAAGCTCGTCTATTTTCTTTTTGATGTCCATGTTATTCTCCGCTTTTTGCTATTCGTCGCTTCGTTTTATGCTGTTTTTCTAAAACGCATTCCTTCATTGATTATAGCATATCCGAATAAATAAAACAAGATGAGATATGGCAAAAGTTCGGAGAGAGCCCCTAATATCTTTTCTGCCATCGTTCTCTCTGCCGATACGCACATACTGAAAATAATTTATTCAATATGTTTTTGAGTGTGTAAAATACACACTATCACGGATCTACACACAAAAGCAAAGGACACCCACCAAAACGGTGGATGTCATAGTTACAATTACGTCTGTTAAGGGAAAACACTATTATTGATGATTAAGAGTAAAGCTGATATTTGATAGGCAAAAGCAATAATTTGGTGTAGGGGAGGGGTTTCCCCTCCCGCATATCTGCACACGTCGCAAACGCCATTTGATGCACGAACAAAGGATAACGTTAAACGTCGTCGTAGGGGAGAGGGGGCCCCTCCCCTACGACAATGTCTGTCTGCAAGCTGTCCGATAAATTCCAATTTGAACATAATCCTAAACAACGTAAAAAGAGCAGACGTAAGTGCCGCTCTTTTTCTGTTATGGTGGTATAATTATTCCATATTTTTTGCTATTGCGAGGAAAAAGGTCGAGGTTTTCCACATTTTTTCCACACTAAAAAAAGGGCAAGGCGCGTGCCCTGCCCTTAAAAAGTGCTGAAATATTACTTAAAATATCTCTTAAGAAGACCCTCAAATGCCTTGCCATGTCGAGCTTCGTCGCGTGCCATCTCGTGAACGGTGTCGTGGATAGCATCAAGATTGTTCTGCTTTGCCATCTTTGCAAGCTCGAACTTGCCTGCGGTAGCACCGCGCTCAGCCTCAACTCTCATCTCAAGGTTCTTCTTTGTGGAAGCGGTAACTACCTCACCCAAAAGCTCTGCGAACTTCGCAGCGTGCTCAGCTTCCTCGTATGCTGCCTTTTCCCAGTAAAGACCGATCTCGGGATAACCCTCGCGGTGAGCA
>SVQJ01000108.1 GCA_015065395.1 Oscillospiraceae bacterium | reverse complement strand
TACAAGGATTATCTCGACTTTTCCGGTGATAATATGTGCCATCCCAATGACTTTATGGCTCGTATATACGCACAGGTTTGCCTTGAGGCAATCGTTCCCGGCGGTATTTCTCCTTACGTCGTTTCTGAAGAACCTCCCCAGGCTGAGCCTGATGTGGGTAATACTACAAATGCAGCACCCCAGGGCTACGGTTGGCAATGGACTACCGCAGAAGCTTACGGCTTCCTTGGAAATTACGGCACAAACGGACAGGATATTGAATTTTGCGTTGATCTTGCCCTTATTTCTTCAAGTGCAGAAGAAGCGTGTGCTATCTTCTATACAAAAGAAGGCGGTGATATTAAGATCACACCTTCTTCTATCAGCGTGGGTGGCAGGACAAAAAGCCATGATTGGGGAATTGCTGATATTTCAAACTGGCATACAGTAAAGCTCGTCTTCCAAAGCGGAACAGCTTATGTTTACATTGACGGTGAGCTTATTGCTCAAAGAAATGCCGGATTTGTTGTTAATACTGATTATCAGCTGTTCTTCAGCTACACCGGTTGTATGGCTATAGATAACGTTTCTCTTTCTTCCCTGTCCGGAAAAGTATACTTTGATTGTAACTTCGAAAATGCCGCTATCGCAGAAAAGCTTATGGGAGGCGGTCTTGGTGAACGCACCTTACTTAAAGCAAACACAGTATTTTTTGATGCAAACGGCGGTGTTGGAGATATTCCTAACCAGATCAAGGTGACCGGAAATGATCTTATAATTACCGAAGATATCCCCACCAAAGAAGGATACTCATTCCTTGGCTGGTCTTCAGACATTGCCGCCGAAGCGCCTGAATATTTGAGCGGAGGTATATATTCAGAAAATGCTTCCGTTATGCTTTATGCTGTATGGGAAAAAGATACAACGGAAGAACCCGAGATAATGCCCGGAGATCTGACCGGTGACGGGATGTTGAGTGCGGCAGATCTGAACATACTGCTTCGGTTCATCGCCGGAAGCGTAATGTTTGTACCCGATACCGCTGAATACTGCGCCGCAGATTTGAACGGTGACGGATATCATACTGCAAAAGATGTTTCTGCACTGCTCCGTTCTCTTGCAGGATGATCCTAATTTTTTAACAATATAGCTGAAAAGAGAGAGCTTTATTGACACAGTCATAAAGCTCTCTCTTATATATTTATACCGTTTTACAAACTGATATCTGCATTAATCGAATTCAACCTCAATAACGCGGACAACATATTGACATCCGTAAGGGAAGCCTGTGGCATTCACCCAAAGATGCTCGCCGTGCTGGACGAAATCAAGCTCTTCACCATTATCGGTCCATTTGGCGCTCTTCACCTTTCTCTTTATATTGGAGAAATGCTTGAAACCTACACCGCCGCCCTCAACAGTTACGTGCGCGTTTCCGAGTATGGCAAGATCGTGGATATAAAGATATGCTTTGCCGTCCGCCTCAAGCGCAAAATTCTTGAATTCACCCTTTATGTCAGACGGTCTGCCATCATAAATGCTCTGTCCACAGATTCTGATCCACTCTCCGAGCTGGCGAAGCATGATCTCCTGCATGGGAATGATATTTCCGTTACCGTCGGGACCAACATTCAAAAGGAAATTTGCACCGACCTTACGGCAAGCGCAAAGGGTCTCTATAAGCTCAGGAAGGCTCTTATAATTAAAGTCCGCTTTACCGTATCCCCAATGGTCGTTCATTGTCTGACACATTTCGGCGGCTAAATACTTGGGCATTCCCTCTCGGTTCATGGGATCGGGTCTTCCCTGCTCAAACGTTACGCTGTCTATCTCAGGATGCCCTGCATGACCGCGGGCATCAAGACCTGTGTTATTGATGATAAGCGCATCGGGCTGATGCTTTCTTATTATCCCATACAGAGTATCCTCATCCCAGTCTGTGAGAGGACGGGACCAGTTACCGTCAAACCACAAGCCGCCGATCTTGCCGTAACGGGTGCAAAGAAGCTCAACACTTTTGTTAAGATAGTCAAGGAAAGCAGGAAAATCATCCTTGAAGGAATCCTGATACCAATCAAGGGTTGCATGATAAAATACAGGCATTATTCCGCCCTCATTACACGCATCAACAAGTTCTCTTATAAGATCCCTTCCGCAAGCAGTATGCACGGTATCATAACCACCGTTAAGATCCATGGAATCATAAAGAGCAAATCCATCGTGATGCTTGGTAGTGATATTGATATATTTCATTCCGGCAGCTTTGGCGATCTCTACAATCTTCTTTGCATCAAAATCCTTTGGCGTGAATGTATCCTTCAGAGGAGAATACTCCTCAACTGACATATCAGCGATATTCATGATCCATTCACCGCATCCAAGCTGTGAATACATCCCGAAATGAATAAAGAGACCAAGACCCATTTTTTCAAAATCAGCTATTCGTTTTTCAGGTACTGGTATTGCCATAAATTTCTCCAATCTGTTGCAAATCGCAAGTATAAATGTTAAAATTATATTATCACAGTAAAAGATTTCTTTCAATGGATTTTTGCCAAAATTTATTGAAAAAATATTGAAAAAGCTATTGCAATCTCACTCCCGATATGTTATAATCCCATTCGTATGCGGCACAGTCCGCCGGAACGGTCCAATGCGGCTCCGTACGAACGTTCTCGAATCAAAAGAAAAAGGAGAAGTCAAAAATGACAAAACTTGAAGCTTTTGCAAGCGAGCAGCTGAGAGCTGATGCTCCTCAGTTCAATGTTGGTGATACCGTCAAGGTTCACAATCTTATCCGCGAGGGTACAAGAGAAAGAATTCAGATCTTCGAGGGCACCGTTATCGCACGCCACGGCGGCGGTATCTCCGAGACCTTCACAGTCCGCAGAGTAGCTTATGGCTGCGGCGTTGAGAAGACCTTTCCCCTCCACTCCCCCCACGTTGCTAAGGTAGAGATCGTACGTCTCGGTAAGGTTAGACGTGCTAAGCTCTACTATCTCCGTGACAGAGTAGGTAAGGCAGCTAAGGTTAAAGAGCTTGTTCAGTAAGACAGAAAAATCTCTTCCTCCGGGAAGAGATTTTTTGTTAAATACTGTATACTATTAAGATGATCTCCGTTATTAAAAAAGCAACTTGGTGATATAATGAATTTCAAAACTATTTTTTTTGACAGATCCTTCTGGAAGACCGCAATACCTCTTGCATTGCCTATCGCCCTTCAAAATCTCATGGCCGCCTCTTTCTCCCTTATTGACACATTTATGGTGGCGCGTCTCGGCGGCACTGCACTCTCCGCAGTCGGCATGGCAGGACAATTCACATGGGTATTCAATATTCTTATTTTCGGTCTTGCATCAGGCACAGGACTTTTCGTTGCACAATACTGGGGCGTTAAGGACAAAAGATCCATTCATCATACTCAGGGCATGGCGTTGGCAATAGGTCTGTGTCTCGGCACTCTGTTCTGCTTGGCAGGTGTCATCTTTCCCGATGAAATATTACGAATATTCAATAAAAACCCAGAGGTAGTACAAATCGGCGCATCTTATCTAAAATACGCTTCTCTGTCCTATCCCGCCTTCGCGCTTTCTTTCGTGCTTTACACTGTATTAAGATCCACTGAAAACGTAAAGCTTCCCATGTATCTCTCAATTTTCAATGCCGCGATCAATGCTATCTTAAACTACGGCCTTATCTTCGGAAAATTCGCCCTTCCCAAAATGAATGCGGCAGGAGCTGCTGTTGCAACGGCAATTTCATGCTGGCTGACATTCTGTGTTTTGCTTATTATTTGCCTTATTAGGAAAAACATAGTTTATGTTTCCATCAAAAAAATGTTTTCCTTTACAAAGGTTCAATTTTCTTCTTTTGCAAAAAAAACCACTCCTGCAATACTGAACGAAGGAATGTTCGCGCTGGGAACAGCCGCTCTGAACATCATTCTGTCAAATACCGGAGTGGACAATTATGCAGGCGTGACCATACTGCGTACCGTCGAAAACCTCTCCTTTGTTTTCATCGTCGGTCTATGCAATGCCTGCAGCATTATTGTAGGAAAATCCATCGGCAAGGGAGATATCATAAAAGCCAATCAGGACACAGACCGCTTTATGTTGATAATGCCTATCTTCAGCATTCTTACGGCGACTGTAATTATACTTCTCAGACACCCGGTTGTCAATCTCTTTACCATGGACGGCGGTTACTCAAAAACGGCCATCACCGCCGCGCTCACATGTATGCTGATCTATGCTTTGGATATGCCTCTCCGAAATATTCCATACCTTACGATCGTTGGTATATTCCGACCGGGCGGAGATCCGAAAACCGGTATGATATGCGATGTTTCATCCTTGTGGTTGATCTCAATTCCCCTCACAGCAATCCTTGCACACTTTGAAGTACCCTTCCCCATTCTTTTCCTTTGCATGTATCTTTCCGAAGATATCCCAAAAACAGTTCTTTGCCTGTATTATTATCTCTCAGGCAGCTGGATAAGACCGGTAACCCCTGAGGGACAGCTTGCACTTGAAAAGCTCAAGGCTCATGCCACTAAAAAAAGCTGAAGCCGAAAAACTTATAAATAACAAAATAAACTCGGCAGAATTATTGAATATCTGCCGGGTTTTTGATATAATAATAGAAATAAATCAAAGCAAAGGTTTGGAAATTAATATGAAACGTGCAAGCGGTGTGCTGATGCACATCTCCTCCCTCTGGGGAGACTATTCTGAAGGCTCCTTTGGCGAAAACGCCTGCGAATGGGTTGATTTTCTCGCGGAATGTGGCTTCTCCTATTGGCAGACCCTCCCCTTCTGCCTGCCGGATGAAGCTAATTCGCCCTATAAATCATTCAGTGCATTCAGCATTAACCCATATTTTATAGACCTTCCTCTTCTTTGTAAAGCAGGACTTATAACAAAGGATGAGCTGTCTTTGGCAAAGCAGAATACTCCTTATGCCTGCGAATTTGAGAGGCTTGGCAACGAACGACTGGCACTGCTCTCCAAAGCCGCTGACAGGATGAAGAATACTGAAGTAATCGACGAATTCATGAAATGCCATAAGTATACAGATAATTTCTGCAAATACATGGCTCTGAAGGCTGCTAACAATGATCTGCCCTGGAACGAATGGACTATTGATACCCCCGATCCAATAACGCTTAAGATGTGGCGTTTTTCACAGTTCATTGCGTACACACAGTGGATAGCCGTCAAAGAATATGCTAACAAAAAAGGAATCAGCATTATCGGAGATATCCCCATATATGTAGCATGGGACAGCGCCGATGTTTGGGCATCCCCTGAACAATTCCAGCTTGATGAAAGAAAAAATCCTTCTAATGTTGCAGGCGTTCCGCCGGACTATTTTTCCGCAGACGGTCAGCTGTGGGGAAATCCTCTTTACGACTGGGATAAAATGAAAAATGACGGTTTTTCCTGGTGGAAGGATCGAATGAGCTTTATGCTGGAGCTTTTTGACGGAGTTCGCATCGATCATTTCCGCGGCTTTGAATCATATTACAGCATTCCCGCAAATGAAACAACTGCCAAAAACGGCAAATGGATCAAAGGCCCCGGAATGGATCTTATAAGCGCAATAAAGCCTCTTTGCGACGGCAAGCTGATCATCGCTGAAGATCTTGGAGACATAACTCCACAGGTTATACAGCTGGTTGAAGACTCCGGCTTCCCCGGAATGAGAGTCTTGCAGTTCGGATTTCTTGACAGTGCAGATTCACCCCACATGCCTCATAATTATATCAACAACTCCGTTGCATACACAGGCACCCACGACAACAATACCCTTTTGGGTTATGTCTGGGAGCTTGATCCCGGAACAAGAAGACGTGTCTTTGATTATTGCGGTTTCGGGGGAGAGCATCTTGACGACAGCTATAATCACCTTCTTCGCACAATGTTCCAAAGCCACGCAGGTTTGCTGATGCTTCCCGTTCAGGACCTTCTTCTCTACGGTCGCGATACAAGAATAAACAAGCCCGGTATCGCTGAAGGAAACTGGTCATACCGAGTCACTAAGCAACAGATAAACACCATATATAAGGAGAAATTCATTCACTGGAACAGACTTTATTCGAGAATGAAGTAAGAAAAAGGAGCCGCAAATCGGCTCCTTTCAGGCTGTCGAAAAAGGCGCAGACCGCCCTATAGGCAAGTTAAAGAGAGCAAGTAACATCTCTTAC
>SVQJ01000107.1:4092-6201 GCA_015065395.1 Oscillospiraceae bacterium | reverse complement strand
TTCAAGGTGAAGCAACTGTAGAGCCTGCTTTTAATTTACCTGCAATTTGGGTAACAGAAGATAAAAGAGAAGAGGCGGTCAGAGCATATCGTGAACTCATAGACGGAGCCAAATTCAATTACAAGATTTTTGGCGACATAGATATAAATATTAAATGGATATACAGTGCATTTAATTATCTTTCCAACGAATATATATCAAAAGCTCAAATTGATAAAGCTTTTGAAACGATAGAAGAGCTTACGGAAACTATTATAGGGAATTTTAATGATCTTAAAGTAAAAGGTGAATTAAAAAAAGCACAGGAATTGAAAAGCGAAGCAACGGAATATTTACATAGATGCTATAATTGGTGCTTTAAAAACAGAGATAACGTTATTACAAATAATACTCGCTTTAAAAAGTGCGAGGAAAAAGTTTTAGAATTAGATTGAATCTATCCCCCAACTTTGTTTGGGGGATTTTTCATATAAGGAGGTAAAATGAAAAGTATACTTGAAGAAATTTGGTACTGCAATATTGACCCTCAGGTTGATGCCACGAGGGACAATAAAGAAGTGGGGAATCTTCTCAGCCTTGCTGTTCAGAACCGGGATAAGCTCTCGGAAAAGCTGAACAACGAGGAGAAGGAGATCCTTGAAAAATACGACGACTGCATAAACGAAATGAACTCCACCATCGAGCGCGAGATATTCAGATATGCAGTCAGCTTAGGCATGCGGCTCTCATTTGAGAGTATTTTTTTATTGTGAATACAACAAGGTTCCGGGGTACCCACCCGCAATTTTAATTGCGTATGGTGGGTCGGGTTCTTATTTGGAAAATAAAAATATAGGAGGTTAAATTATGCGAGTAGTCACAACAAATTGTGATTCAAGGGTCCCCCTATCCACCCAGCTTGCCATTTGGTGGATGTATGACAACACGGGAGCTGAGGAGAGGGCCTATTTCCACGTCTTCGAGCTTACCGCAAAGGAAGGCTGTCAGGAGATATTCCACTATCAGGAGCAGCCGCCGTGGCAGGAATCGTTGATCTCATTCACAGATGACGCTGTCACCGAGAAGGTCTATATCATCAACGACGGCGAGCATGAAACTATGCTTCTTGCGGAAGACTACTAAAGCTCTAAAATGCAGTTGGTTCTATTTTTCGGTATGCTGTTTCGCGCCCAAACTCTCATTAAAAATGGGACCTAACCCATTTTTGTTTCCTACAGAAACACAATCGAGTTCCAAAGAAAAATTCCGCCACATAGGCGGTGATTGGAGGTAATATGAAATACTTCATCATAGGCTTTGCGGTGACGCTTTCGTCACTCATTGCAGCAGATATCATCCTCAGAAAAACGATTACCTATGCTCGTGCTTTCGGAGGATCTGAAATGATCGGTCATAATTATATATTTTTTTGAAGAGCTGTTCAGCGTTTTATCTGTGTAATGTAGAATCAATTTAGCAGCCCCATAAATTTATATAAAAACTGACTGAGGTTACGTGATGATAAAAGAACTGATGCACGATCCGATATTTCTTGTAAGAAAGTGCACTTTAGCAACAAAAGAAGATTTGCTGGCTGCAAAAGACTTGATTGATATTCCAATAACTACGGTACTTGTTATACTGTTTTTGATGTTATAAAAACGATAGAAAAAGCTCACCGAGCTATGCAGCTCGGTGAGCTTTGCTATTGGTAATTGTGGATACTCATTATACCGTTTCACAGATAAATGCTCTTGCGCCTATTTTTCGTACAGCGCTTGCGGCAAGAGTGGCTGATTTATTGTCTTTGAAGAATGCAAAAACAGCGGGTCCGCTTCCGCTCATCATTGAGAAAACGGCGCCGTTTTCATTGAGTATCTCCTTTATCTTTTTAGCACAGCTGTGAACAGGCAGGATAACCTCTTCAAATATGTTATAGGCGGAAGATATAACTCCTCCGATACTGTTGTTTTTCAGAGCATTTATGGATTCATCGAATTTTCCGTGCCGTTCATTGACTTTATCTCCGTAGGCAGCGTCTATCATGCCGTATGCCTTGGGTGTTGAAACTCCTTCACCTCCGCGAACAACAAGTACAGTTTGTCCTTTGATGGGTTGAAGCGCGGTCAT
>SVQJ01000107.1:0-4082 GCA_015065395.1 Oscillospiraceae bacterium | reverse complement strand
TCTCTCGCCAAGTCCTTCGCAAACAGCACAGCCTCCTGCAATACAGAATGGGACATCTGCACCGAGTGTAGCTCCGAGATCCATAAGCTCATAATTTGAAAGAGGAAAACTGCACAGCTCGTTTAATGCTTTCAGTGTTGCCGCTGCATCGGTGCTGCCTCCGGCTAGACCGCTTGCTACAGGGATGTGCTTTTCAATGAAAATTTTTGCCCCTTCTTTTATTCCGGTCTTCTCAAAAAAAGCTCTTGCGGCTTTATATGCAATGTTTTTCTCATCGGTGGGAACGTGTGGGAAGTTAGAAGCAAGGGATATCTTGTCTCCTCCGAGCTCAACTGTTATTACATCACAAAGCGAAACAGTATGCATGATACTTTCAATGTCATGATATCCGTCATCTCTTTTTGAAACAACATCAAGATACAGATTAATTTTGGCAGGTGCATTAAGTGTCAGCTTCATATTTTGCATTCCTATGATCCATTTCATTCTATTACATAGTGGGCGCCAATAGAGTCTTTTCTTGTTTTTGCAGCGGTAAATATAGCATCAGCGGTGATTGCCATATTACAAAGCTCATACTCTTCGGTAGTCGTAAGAACCATGCTTTCATATTTATTTCGTAATAATTTTATGATCCTATGCCCCTCGTCCATGCTGTTTGCTGTTCGAACAGGACCTGCGTGCTGTGACATGGTGATCCTGAGTGTTTCGCGGTCCAGTGCCAGGTCATACGCAGATACTTTGGTATCCGAGCAGCTAAAAGGAGTATGTTCCAGCAGTGCAGGGACTCTGTTGCTTGCGTTGATATGATCTGCCGCACGTTTACCAAAAACGAGACATTCAAGAATAGAATTACTTGCAAGCCTGTTAGCACCGTGTATGCCGGTACAAGCTGCTTCTCCGCAAGCATAAAGACCGTCTATATTTGTCATTCCGTTAATATCTGTTTTGATTCCGCCCATCATATAGTGTTGTGCGGGACGGACGGGAATTCTGTCATTCGGTACGTTAATACCGAATCTGCGGCATTCATCAGTAATGGTAGGGAAGCGGTTGGAAAAAAATTCCTCGCTCATGGATGAAACGTTCAGATAAACATTCTTCTCGCCGCTGTTCTTTAACTCATCGAGAATAAATCGAGTGACTATATCTCGAGGTGCAAGATCCTTCAAGGGATGCTTGTCCTTCATAAATTTTTCACCGTTTGAATTCTCAAGAATTCCTCCTTCACCGCGCACTGCTTCAGATATCAGAAAGAGTTTTTCACTGTTTTTGGGGGAAATTAGCGTGGTGGGATGAAACTGGACCATTTCCATGTTTTCCAGTATTGCGCCGGCACGTACCGCGCAGGCGATCCCGTCTCCGACCGATGCGCGAGGGTTGGTCGTATATTTATAAATATGGCCGATACCGCCGGTTGCTATTATTACATTTCCTGTTCTCAAGACGGCATCATCGTTAGTATCGTTAACTATAACTCCGCTGATCCTGTTTCCTTCTGTAAGTATGTCAATTAAGAATGTGTTAAACAGAACATCAATGTTATCTCTTTCGAGAACGATCTGTCCAAGACGCTTGGTGGTTTCTCTTCCGGTTGCATCACCGCCGCAATGAACGATGCGTCTGCATGAGTGACCTCCTTCGCGGGTTATCATGAGCTCGCCTTCGGGATTTGTATCAAATGGGACATTAAGCCGTACAAGCTCACGAATATTCTCAGGACCCTCTTCCACGAGAACACGAACCGCATCGGCATCGCAAAGTCCGGCTCCGGCGGTCAATGTATCCTCGATATGTCCTTCAAAAGTATCGGTAGGAGAGATAACGGAAGCAATTCCTCCCTGTGCGAGGTATGAATTGCTCATTTTGAAATCTGATTTTGTAACGAGGGCAACTCTCTTGGAACTATCTATGTTGATGGCTGCATAAAGACCTGCGATCCCGCTTCCTATGATCACAACATCGTAATCTAAAACTGTGAGATTTTTAACGGAACCGCTGTATAAATATCGTCTCATTTTTTACCTCTTAACAATTCATTCTCAGATCAGCTTGAATTTAAGGCTAATATCCATTGCTTTGACAGAATGTGTAAGTGCTCCTATGCTGATAATATCAACACCTGTGGCAGCCACTTCGGAAAGCTCTCTTTCACCCATGTTACCGGATGCTTCAAGATATGCTCTTCCGTTAACTATTTCAACTGCCTTTCTCATATCTTCACAGCTCATATTGTCAAGCATGATAATATCTGCACCTGCATCAAGTGCTTCATTTAGCTGATCAAAGTCTTCTACTTCCACTTCGATCTTCAGGGTGTGGGGCACTGCATTTCTCGCAGCTTTGACAGCGTTCGTTATACCTCCGGCTGCGACAATATGATTATCCTTAATCAGAACGCCGTCGGAAAGGTTATATCTGTGATTGGTGCCGCCGCCTACGCGAACTGCCAGCTTTTCAAGATAACGGAGACCGGGGGTGGTTTTTCTCGTATCTGTTATCTTTGCCTTGTAGCCCTGCACCTTCTCGACAGCCTCAGCAGTTCGTGTTGCGATAGCGGAAAGGTGTTGAAGCAGATTGAGACCGACTCTTTCGCCTGTGAGCACGCATCTCGCATTACCGCGCACTTCAGCGAGAATATCTCCTTTTTTGAATCTCTCGCCTTCGTTTACTTTGATATTAAGCTCAATGTTCTCATCGATCTCATCAAAAACCGCACGGACCACGGGCATTCCGCAGAGAACACCGTCTTCCTTTGCTATATATCTTCCGAAAGCAACGGCAGACTCGGGGATGGTAGAAGTCGTTGTGATATCGCCGTTACCGGCGTCTTCCTCCAGTGCTCTTTTGATCAATTCGTTAACAGAGGGAACAGATGTTATCTTCATAAAATACTCCAATCTATATACAAAAAAGGTTATACTTATTCAAGTTTAGCACAATTTTTTGTTTATTTCAAGTATTATGTCAAATAATGTCTGCTGTATTCAGTCTGTGCTTTAACTTGACATCAAACATAAAATGAGTTATAATGAACCAAATATAAGCAGCAAAATTTTGTTTCGATTCTGTAGAACGGAGATATGCTATGAAAAAAATGCTTTTCATTATAAACGCTGTTTCGGGAAGACTTGCCTTAGAGGATACTCTTATGCGTGTGGTGGAGATTTTTGCAAAAAGCGGATATGATGTTAATATTCACTTAACTAAAGGTGAAAATGATGTTGAGCTTCTCATAAAAGATCACGGTCATGAATACGACCTTGTTGTTTGTTGCGGGGGAGACGGTACTCTCAATGAAGTTGTAACTCATGTGTATAATTTTGGTATAGAAACAAAGATTGGTTATATACCCGGCGGAACCACCAATGATTTTGCTTGTACTCATAAAATTGATACCGTAACTACAGGTGCGGCGACTCAGATTGCCGAAGGATTGGTCAGAGAGGTCGATATAGGCCTGCTCAATGGCAAGCCTTTCGTTTATGTTGCCGCTTTTGGCCTTTTTTCAGATGTTTCTTATATGACGGACCGATCTCTGAAGCAGAATATGGGTCATGCCGCCTATGTAATCGAAGGAATCAAATCAGTTATTAAAGCAAAATCCTACAAATTGAAGATTGAGTACGACGATAATGTGATAGATGGCGATTTCATTTTGGGTATGATCAGCAATTCCAAGCGAATCGGAGGCTTTGAGCTTCCTATCCTCAAAAATATTCTTTATGATGACGGAGAAATGGAAGTAACCCTCGTTAGAAAGCCTAAAAATGCCGGCGAGACGCAGAAAATATTAAACAAAGTGATTGCTCCATCCAATGAAAGTGATATGATCTATGCTTTTAAGGCCTCAAAGTTAAGGATCACGTCCGATCAGGAGATACCCTGGTCTATTGATGGCGAATACGGTGGATCTTTTTCTGAAATGGATATTATCGTTGACTGCGGTGCAGTGGATATGGTATTTTGACAATTTGCACCGACAATTTTTTTGTTTCAGTCAGAGTACAAAGGTACGACAGAGACCCGAAAAACGAAAAGCTTGAGCCCCCTGTTTTTCCAGGGGGCTCTTATGGCTTTTG
>SVQJ01000106.1 GCA_015065395.1 Oscillospiraceae bacterium | reverse complement strand
TTTCAGATGTAAGAGATGTTACTTGCTCTCTTTAACTTGCCTATAGGGCGGTCTGCGCCTTTTTCGACAGTCTGAAATGACGGAGAGTAATCTCCGTCATTTTTAAATCAATCTAATTGCCTATAAAGTGATAGTTACCTCAGTTCCGTCGCTATCCTTTATATCAACAAAAATAAATCCGGGATTCTTTTTCGAAAACTTTTTAAGATCGCTTACGATCTTATCTAAACATCCTTTACCTTTTTCCGTTTGTATCACAACCCCAAGTACTTTCTTCATAGCAAAATACGGTATCGGAATTACCTTCTCCTTTTCGCTCTCGGGGTCCAATATGCGTATCTTGATCATATCAGTCAACCTCAATTACAACAGTTGCACCGTCCTCAGATTCAATCTCCAAAAGTCTTCCGACAACACCACTGTGTGTCATTGCAAGGATTGCTTTGAAATCTATGTTTGCCATATTAACATTTCCGATGTTTATATTTCCGATTGACTCAGATTCCACCAAAGTAGTTACAAGAATTAGCGGCAGATTTATTTTTACCTTGTCTCCTCCATCGCACACGCTAACATGAAGGACCATATCGTTTACATCCTTGCGAACGTTTTCGGAAATCAGCGCTACTTCCCTTTCGGGTTCACAGGAAAGAATTTCATCAACAGTTGTTTTATAGAGTCTTGCAATTTCAGGAAGGAGAGATATATCGGGGCAGGAAACATCATTTTCCCATTTTGAAACTGCCTGTGGTGTTACTCCAAGGTGCTCTGATACGCATTCCTGCGTAAGTCCTGCTCTTCTTCTCTTTTCAGAAAGTTTCTGTCCGATCGTCATTATTAATTTTCCTTTCTTTTATGATATTTTTTCTTGCCGGCAAATTAATAATAAATGAAAAAACATCTTTATGGAATGGAATATTAGTTGTTTTCTGTTAACTGTTGGTTTAGTTGGTTGTTTGAAATGTGTATGATAATGGCAGGAATACTTTCGTAATCCTGCCATTATAAACTCAGATCATAAGATCTCTCATATACTTAATGGTATACTTAACGCCCTTATCGCCCTTTTCTCCGGTCCAAGAGGGAGAATGAGGCTCGATTGACAGATGTCCGTCAAAGCCGTACTTATAAAGAACAGCCATAAATCCTCTCCAGTCTATCGCATCAAGTCCTGCAGGGGGGTTATCATAATTCCTGTGATTAAAGCCATCGCCGATGATCTCATCGTTAAGCTTTGCAAACAGCTCTGCAAACCTTTTGCCTTCCTCTGTTTCCCTGGAAATTCCGTTTGCAAGCTGATTGTATTTTCTCATAAGGTGGAAATTCTTCCAGGTCTGAACCTCGTGGGAATCCCCGGACTGTATAACACCCTTAACATGGATATAACCGAAACGGTCACCCCAATCAAGACCTTCCTGCATATAGGCTCCGTTTTCACCTCCGTGAACGAAGCTGTGAGAAGGGTCGTACTTGATCATAAGACCGGGAACCTCATCAAGAACGAGCTTCCACTGCTCGGGAGTACGGATGTAGTTATGACCCATCTGACAGTTTACCGCGCAAACGGTTATATCTCTCTCCTTTGCATATTCAACTATGATCTTGAACATATTTATAGCTGATGTAATGTTCTGATAATAAGTGATCTCAGGAACATAATTACAGGACATGAGATAATGATGAGAACCAAGATACTGAGCAAGATCTATTCCCTTCTTCACTTCACCAAGCTCAAATTCATCAATGCTGCCGTCAGCTGTGATTATCTGGCTTCCCCATCTGCCGATAGCACCCACTTCAATACCGGTTCTTTCGCTCGCTGCCTTAAGATCATCCTTGATACCAAGCATATCGTCCATAAAGGGACCCCAGTAACCGGGATTATTCAGATCAAACTCAACAAAATCAAGCCCAAGCTCCTTTGCTTCGTCAAAACTTTTAGCCTCACAAGGCATAATCATACCAAGCTTCATATTTATTCCTCCAAATATATTATTCGTTGGGGCATTTCCAAAGAAGTGCGTGCTGCTCGTAGTCGGGATCGCTGAGTGAGTCGATATCATGGAACTCGTGATTATGAGTTACGTCATACTTTCTCATATACTCAAATCTCTTCTTTGCGTTTTCGTGAAGCTGTTCTGTAAGTGCAGCTTTCTGCTCTTCGGTTTCAGCTACCTCACGCTCGTCACGGATAGTAAAATCAATATAGTCAAGAAGATGGATTCTTGTGCGGCGGATGTTTGCAAGCTGGATATCTGTTTCAGCAGCGGCCTCGGCGCTGTCAAACATCTGATTTGCACGAAGAACATACTCCCACTGTCCCTCAAGCTTAGTTTCGCAGTCGCGGATCCAAGTATAATTGGTGACCGTATCGTAATAGATACCCATGTGACCGTCGGTGGAATTATCAAGAGCCATTCCCAGATAATCCATAATATATGTACCGCCGGGGCCGTAGAAGTCCATTATAAACTCACGGATATACTCTTCAAACTTCTCGCGGGACATATAAGGATCCCAAAGAGTTCTTGCAAGCATATAACCCTTGAGCTCGCCAAACTCACCGTTGAGAGAAGCATAGTTGCCCTGCTCAAAGAGGCCCTTTGCTTTATGCTCTGCAAAGAAGCGAGCATTCTTTCTCCAGGTTTCAATGTTGGGGAAAAGAACTGAGAAATTTGTGAAGTTGGTGGTATAATTCCAGATCGTGAGATTAGGAGCTACCTCACTCCATTCTTTAAGGTCAACGGCAAAGCTGCGCTCAACATCGTCGTGACCGGGAGTGATATCGCAGTCCGAAAGAGGATGTCTGAAGCAGCATTCAATAGAGCAAAGCCTAACAACGACATTCTTTCTGGGACGTATCGTTTTAGGAGGCTTGCGGGTAAATCTATAGGCAAATGTATCGAAAAGAACGTCGGGATATTCGGGCTCAAGCTCTTCAGCGATGCGGTTTACAAACTTGAGCATAGTTCCCATTCCGCTTTCCTCAGCTTCATTTATGGGACGGCAAAGATCACACTTACAAGCTCCTGTATCACCGTCATTCTGTGTGATGGAGATAAGGCTTGCATCAGGATGCTCCTTGAGCATATTTCTGATATTTCCGATGACGGTCTGATATACCTTTTCGTCGGAAAGGCAGGGCTGAACCCAAGCACGCTCGCCAAAAGGACACTGGCCGGAAAGCCAACCGATAGTATGCTCAAAGCCGCCCTGATAGTTAACATCACCACCGAGATAATCGGGGAAACGCTCTCTGCCGTGGCAACCGTTTATCTTGAGCTTTGCAGCAATACCTACATCACCTACAGACTTCCAATAAGGATTTCTGTAGAAGAACTGAGGAACCTGCTTATCGTATTCGATTTCGGGAATCGAAAGTTCAATATTCCTCGGAACCTTTTCGAAATCGTTGGTATAAAACCTGCATCCGCAATAGTTTTCGAGGAAAGTATATACTCCGTAAAGAGCACCGCGGATACCGCTGCCGATAATGAAGATTCGCTCACCTTCGGTTTTAATAATAAAGCCTTCTTTGCCGAGCTCCTCTCTTTCAGCCTCCGAATATCCGCCGCGGTTTGTGAAACCGATAACGATCTCTTTATCTTCAAAATGGCGGTTATCCTGAAATTCGGGAATCATGGCACCTGTGATCTTGAAGAGATACTTCTTCAATTCATGAGCCGCATACTTAAGAGAAGGTGTGGGATTAGCGGGATAAATTATCTGATAGAGACTATCCCTGTTCTGTGTAATATTGATCATCATAAACCTCAAACCGGTCAAATTTCGGCTATGCCGTTTATATAATTATACCATATACGGCTTTTTTTTCAAGTATAAATAAGTAATTTAGCAACAATAAATCCTCCGATGACAAATTTTCATCGGAGGATCAGCTTTTTATTTGTGATACAGCGTTCTGTGCTCATATTTCGGCTCGCTTGTTACGTTAATACCGAGCTTTTTATATGTTTTTTCGTCTACAGCCGAGAGGATCACTGAAAAATGAGCGTCACAGCCGCGAAGAAGAGGTATTGCATCCATAGCTCGTTTGGCATACTCACTGGTCACAGAGCTGGCAGCAAGAGCAATCAGAACCTCATCAGAATGCAATCTGGGATTTCTGTTTCCGAGGACTCCCGTTTTCATTTTACAAATAGGCTCAATGACCTCAGCACTGATAAGATCGATATTATCGTCAATACCCGCAAGCTTTTTGACAGCGTTCAAAAACAGGGCGGCACTTGCACCGAGAAGATCACTGGTTTTTCCGGTAAGTATGGTTCCGTCGTGAAGTACCATTGCACCCGCGGGCATACCTGTTTGATCTTCCTTTTTCAGTGATGCGGCAATAGCCGGGAAAATTTCCTTTGTGACACCTGCCTGCTGCATAATAAGCTCGTGCTTATGCACAAGACTTTCGCTGATGCAAAGCTTAGCGTAATCCTGAGCAGCAGTATAGTAGCGTCGCAGAATTTCCATATTAGCGGCTTCTCTGACAGCATCGTCATCGAATATACAGAAGCCTGCCATGTTAACACCCATGTCAGTCGGTGACTTGTAAGGACATTCTCCAAGCATCTTCTCCATCATTGCGCGAAGAACGGGAAATATCTCAACGTCACGGTTGTAATTAACAGCGGTTTTGCCGTATGCGTCCAAATGGAAGGGATCAATCATGTTAACATCATCAAGATCGGCCGTAGCGGACTCGTATGCCACATTGACAGGGTGCTTTAACGCAAGATTCCAAATGGGAAACGTCTCAAATTTAGCATATCCCGCTTTGATGCCTCTCTTGTTTTCATGATACAGCTGCGAAAGACATACAGCCATTTTTCCGCTTCCGGGACCGGGAGCGGTCACGACAACGAGGGGACGTTCTGTTTTGATATATTCGTTTTTTCCGTAACCGTTTTCACTGACGATACCGGCGATATCAGAAGGATAACCCGGTATATCATAATGGATAAAGCTTTTAATACCAAAGGTTGCCAGCTTTTCTCTGAATTTATCAGCACCGCTTTGCGCACGATAGCGAGTTACCACAACACTACCAACGTAGAACCCCATTCCTTTGAATGCGTCGATCAAACGAAGAACGTCGTCATCATAGGTAATTCCCAAGTCTCCGCGGATCTTGTTCTTTTCTATATCTTCAGCGTTGATAACAACAACGATCTCAGCCTCATCCTTCATTGTAGCAAGCATTCTGATTTTTGAATCAGGCTCAAAACCGGGAAGAACACGTGAAGCATGATTATCGTCAAAAAGCTTTCCGCCGAATTCAAGATAAAGCTTTCCTCCGAACTGTGAGATACGCTCCCTTATGCATTCCGATTGAATGGACATATATTCGCTGTTGTCAAATCCGATTTTCATAATAGACCTCGAGAAAACTATAATTAACAGAATATATCATATCATATTTTTGTACTTTCATCAATAAATTTTTGAATTTTTATAAAAGAAAATTGACAATTTACATTTCTCGTGATAGCATTTATTAAACGGAGGTTTTATTATGCTGAATACATATATTATAGCTATTATACTTATGAGCATGATTGCTCTTTTGGCTTTTGGTATCGATAAAGTATTATCCAAAAACGAAAATAGAAAAAGATTGCCCGAATCGGCACTTCTTTCCCTGGTTTCATTCGGCGGAGCTCCCGGCGGCCTTGTAGGATTATATATTTTCCGCCACAAAAGCTCTTTTACAAGGAAATTTCACTTTGCGATCGGTGTATGGTTTTCTGTAACGATACAAGTGGCTCTTGGTATTTTCATTGCACTTTTTGAATACGGCAAGTTAACTTTTTGAGGGGTTATTTTATGAGTAATATGAGAGATGAAAAGAAAATTTCGATGTGGAAGAATTTAGTTCTGCTTCTCAAATGCGTCGTTTCTTCTCTATCCTTTGCGGCGGTTTGGGCAGGTCTTTCCCTATTGGATTATCCTTTTGGAATATGGATAACTATAATCGGAGCAGTATTTAGCGTTCTATCCCTTTTTTATAATCTACTTCTTCCTCTTTTAAGATTGAAATAAGAAAGAAGAAGCGTTTTGCCTCCTGCTTACAGACTTTCGAAAAAGGCGCAGAGCGCAAAAAAATCCATGCAAACAAAGACATATTATTGCTTTACATCACAGCAATTTTCTATAGCAAAATATTTGCAAATCAGAAAGTACCCCTGAAAAGCCAGGGGTTCACAAGCTTTTCGTTTTTTACGACAGTCCAAAGCAGCTTGTCGATAAAGTTATCGACAAGCTGCTTCGGACTGTCGAGAAGGATGCAGATTTCGTTTTTCGGGGCTC
>SVQJ01000105.1 GCA_015065395.1 Oscillospiraceae bacterium | reverse complement strand
CAGGGAAATCAGAATATAGAGAGCCGATACGGAGCATCAAGCGCCGTTCACAATCCGTTTATTGCCGTTTGCGAAAAGGGAACGACGGAAAAGAGCGGCGAGGTATTCGGCTTCAGCCTTGTTTACAGCGGAAATTTCACCGCAGGGGTGGAAATGAATCCCTATAACAGCGCAAGAGTATATATGGGAATAAACCCCCTGAATTTTAATTATGTGCTTGAAAAGGGTGAAAGCTTCACCACTCCGGAGGCTGTTCTTACGTATTCCCCTAACGGATTGGGAGAAATGTCCAGAAACTATCACAGGCTGTACAGAACGAGGCTCTGCCGCGGAAAGTACAGGGATATCCCCCGTTTTGTTGTCCTTAATAACTGGGAGGCAACATATTTCTCCTTTGACGAGAATACGATAGTCGATCTTGCTCGGGATGCTGCAAAGATAGGCGTAGATACGATGGTGTTGGACGATGGATGGTTCAGCTCGAGAAACAGCGACAAAAGCGGCCTCGGAGACTGGTGGGAGCATCCGCGTCGTCTTCCGTCGGGCCTTGGGTGGCTTGCGAACGAGATAAATAAGCTTGGTATGCGCTTCGGACTTTGGGTGGAGCCTGAAATGGTAAATCCGGATTCCCAGCTGTACCGAAAGCATCCGGAATGGGCACTTCATACTCCGGGACGGGAGACCACACCCACAAGAAGTCAGATAACGTTGGATTTTTCCAGAAGGGACGTTTGTGAGTACATAATCGATTCCATAAGCTCTCTTCTTGACCGTGCCAATATCGAGTATATCAAATGGGATATGAACAGATATATGTGCCATGTCGCAAGCGCGGCTCTGCCTCCCGAAAAGCAGGGTGAAGTAGCCCACAGATATATCCTGGGCCTTTATTACGTTCTGGAAACGCTCACACAGAAATATCCCCATGTCCTTTTTGAGAGCTGTGCCTCCGGCGGCGGAAGATTTGATCCCGGAATGCTTTATTATATGCCTCAGGTGTGGACAAGCGATAATTCCGATGCGGTGGACAGAAGAAGCATCCAGTACGGAACGAGCATAGTATATCCCTTCAGCTCAATGGCGGCTCATGTTTCCGTTTGCCCCAACCATCTTTCTCACAGAATAACACCGTTTGAAATGCGCTGTAACGTTGCAATGCCGGGACAATTCGGGTTTGAATTGGTTTTAGGCAAATGCACAAATGAAGAGTTGGAAATGGCAAAACAGGCAGTTGTAAAATATAGAGAGCTTGAGGATGTTTTCCATAAGGGCGAGCTTTACAGGCTTCGTTCTCCCTTTGAAGGAGATCTTTGTGTTCTTGAATTTATCTCAGAGGATGAGAATACCGTGATCCTTTGCATAGACGGCGACCGCGGCTCCTTTAACGGCCCTGATGAGTTTATAAAGCTGGAGGGCCTTGATCCTGACGGTGTCTATGAATGGAACGGCAATAATTATTACGGTGAGTATCTCATGAATAAAGGGCTGATCTTTGTTAACAGATTTGCTTTCACAAGCGAGATGAGAGTATTCAAAAGGGTAGGTTGATCCTTTTGAAGCAGTGTGCATGGACCGCAATTTCTGACAAAATTTTATCATCGAGAATTAATTACAGAAAAAACTGTAAAAGCATTTTTACAGTTTTTTCTTGGTTTTGCGTCAAATTACGGTTTATAAGAGGAAACGGTCGCTTTTTTGAAAAAAAGCTTAGCAAAAAACTTTACATAAGGGTTTAGCTGAGAATTGCAAGGCAAAAGGCGTCGCCAAAGCAGAAATCTGCTTTGGCTCAGGCACCGCAGGTGCCGTAACCTAAAAAGAGAGAAAAGCGCAAAAAAAATGAACGAGCTCATTTTTTTGCGCTTTTCTCTCTTTTTAGGGCCTTTTTGCCTTTTCGCTATCGTTGTCTTCTTAAAGTTCCTTTGGTTCTTTCCTTTCAAGGAAAGAACGGAAAAACCTATATCCACCCGTAAAGAACCGTTTTGGCGCGGTTATCTTTTGCAAAAAAAGAGATCCGACGGTCCGTCGGATCTCAAGTTCAATTTTTCGTCATTTCTTAAAGAACACGTAATTATAGTACTGGGCATAAAAGCCGTGATCGCCGAAATGCTGGATCCTTCCGCCCTTTGTATAGAGCACGCTGCAATCGGGATTATTCTCATTCCACCGGGCAACGTGCTTTTCCTCGCTATAGCCTATGGGGCCGAAAACACGGAATTTATACAGGAACGCAAATCCGTATCTGTGAGGGACGGGTGTGGGAGAAACAGAATACTCCACGCTTGCTTTGGTCACAAAGAATTTAAGCTGTACGAAGGGGCTGAAAAGTGACGATCTGTTTTCTATTCTGAATTTACAATCGGTAATATAGGGATTTTCGGCAAGCCACGCATTAATATACTTTTCAAACTTCTGCGCAGTCATGCATCTTTTGATGGGCACGTTAAATACGGCCTTTTGCTTTTTGGGTGAACCGCAATTCGGGCAGAATGACGCATTACCGAATTCAGTATTGCATTTGGGGCAGAATTTTGCATCTGGGATAAGAGCCGTTATGGTATTGCCGTTCTGAACTCTGGGAGGGAGCTCTTTTTTCTTCATGCTTGATACGGAAAGCATTGCCATCGTGATCAAAGAATAGATAACGATGCAAAGCACTGCCGCAACCAGACATATCACGACCTTCTGCATTATCAAAACAAAGCTTTTGGTCTTGTTGTAATCCTTTTGAAAATCGTTATAAGCATCATCGCGGCTCTCTCCGTCATCATGACCGTTTTCGTCGTTTTGGCCGGCGGAGGGGAAGAACGGCTCGTTCCTTTCTTCGTCGTCATTCTCATCCTCTCCATCAACGTAAGGAGCCTTTTGGGTGTCCTGAGTGCTGTTCTGAGTATCCTTCACCTCTTCCCTATCCTCGTCAGGCAAGGTGGCGGTATCCTTTGCCGCTTCTACGGTGTAATAATAGATATCGTCCATTCCCGTAACGGCAACTATGTAAATATACGCGCTTCCCTCTCCCACTGCAGTTACAACGCCGTCGGAATCAATGGTTACGACAGAGGGATCGCTGGTAAAGCCCTCTCCTCCGCCCATTACCCAGGTTGAAGCAAGTGGAGAGTGCATCTGCCCCACCTTGAGGGATATGACATTATAATGCTGGGCACTGAATCCCTCAATGGCTTTTTCAAAGCCATCGGATAAAGCCGTAACAGACAGAGCGGCAAAGGAAAGAAAGATTGCCGCCACGATCATTGCAGAGATGATTTTATATATTCTTTTCATAGTTTTCACCTTTAGCTTCTTTTGTTTTCAGCCTTGCCGTCAGGCTCAAAGCTGTCAAAAATAAAGAAATCGAAATACTCCAGCGCTTCTTCAAGCTCTTCTTTGCTTCGCACGGTCCACGCAGCGGTGGCGGGCTTGTAAAGCTTCTTACAAAGGCGCAGTGAAAACTGATCCTTGTATATCTTGTTATAGGCAATGAAATCGGGAGCTGCTATAAAATTCGTGAGAAGATTCGTAAGGATGAATCTTCCGATAAGGGGCTCCTTTTTATTATCCTTCACATGGTTCGTGGAAAGCTGACCGCGGATTATTCGGGGCGAGTGCTTTTTGAACCATCTGAGCACCATGGGATGAAAGGACTCTATGCAGAAATCTCCCTCATAATCCCTAAGAAGCTTGTCCGTTAGACGGGCAGTTCTTATATATTCCCCGTTGGCCTTTATTTCAACCACCAGGGGCACGGCACCGTCTATCATTTCCAGAACATCCTTAAAAAGAGGGATCCTTTCCCCGGTCTCCAGAAGGGGATATTCCAAAAGCTCCTTATAAGTAAGCTTCGTAAGAGTGCGCTTTGCCCCACACATACGCTTCAGGGTCTTGTCATGGAAAACGCAAAGCTTGCCATCGGCAGTGATCTGAACATCAAGCTCGATGCCGTATCCCCTCTCCTTGGCACTTCTGAATGCCGCCATGGAGTTTTCGGGGGTATCCGTGTTGTTAAAAAAGCCTCTGTGGGCTATGAAACGGCCCTTGTACGGTTCAAGCCTCTCTCTTTGGGAGAGCCTCGGTCGAAGAGACAGGATATATAAGAGCATTAAGGCAAGAAGTATGCCCGCAGGTATGAGAAAATAAAGCATTTTTCTTCTCCGTTATTTAGTCTTTCATGGATCTTTCCATTATTTGGTGTTGTCCTTTATAATATTGTGTCCCCTGTGCCCCCCAAGATCCACCAAAGCTTCCTTAAGCGCACCGCTTTTCATTGTGTTTCCCGTGATAGCGCAGGAGCTGAGAGCAGAGCAAACGATGCCGTAATCAGGACCCTCGCCCCCATCACCGAAATCATCGTTTCCCGTGATAAAAGTGTTGCCCGTTACGGCAAGGTTTGAGCAATTATGGAAATAAAGATGGCAGTTTTCGTATTTGTTTTCCTTGAAGCTTTCGCGGTATCTGCCGCTTCGGTTGAAGATATTTCCGCAGGCGGTGATATCGTGACATTCCTCCCTTTGTCCCATAAGGCTTACGGCAGGGCCGTAAGAGCGGTCAAAATAATTACCCGTTATATTAAGAAGCCTGGAATTCACAAGATTGATCCCTCCGTTGCGGTTCCACTCTATGCGGTTTCCCGTCAGAGTAACGGCAGCGCACACGGTATCGGTATAAATGCCGGCACCGTGGTTCGTATGCATTATGCAATCGGTTATCCATCCGTCCCAGCCGTTGATATAGATGGCGTTTTTCTTGTTGGCCACCATCATACAGCCTTTCACGGTGAATCCCCATATCCGCTCAAGATGAATGGCATCGCCGCTGAAATTCTTTATATAACAGCTTTCCACCGTGATGCTGTCCTCGCGAAATCCGATCTGACATTTTTCGGGGAGGCAGTTGTCCTCTCTCAGAGGATCTTCATGAAGCCTGCTTTCCTGATCTTCCCATTTCACATATATGCCGCAGGAATTCTCCCCCAGACAATGATTCCCCAGAAGCTGAAGATCCCTTATCCGAGCACCGAATGCACCTGACATATCGATGAGCGCGTGGCTGTCACCGTCGCGAAGCTTTATAACAGAGCCGCCGGTCTCCCTGTATCCCCAGCCCGAAAAGCCGCAAAGACATACGGAGGGACGCATATACAAGACAGAGCAAAGATATGTTCCGGGCGGGACGATAACCGCGCCCTTCACCTCGCCTGCAAGATCTATGGCCTTTTGAAAGGCAGCCGTCGAATCGCTTTCTCCGTCTCCGACTGCACCGTAATGGGTAACGTCAAAGGTGTTTGTCATGGGCGCCTCCTTATCCAAAAACAAAGCTGATACGATTTTAACACAAAATGTTAATAATTTCAATAGCTTATAGAAATGCGGGCATATCTATTTGCGTTCATACATGAAAAGGAATAAAAAAGCATTTTTTATCATTTTCATTTTTTCTTTTTAAGAATGTAGATCAAAAAATCACCTCTCCGATTGACACGGGCGCGCCGGTTTAGTATAATAAATGAAATAATCCAATTTCCAAGGAGCATTTATGAATATACCCCGTTGTGAATATCCCCGCCCCTATCTGAAAAGAGGCGACGGCACGTGGCTTTGCCTGAACGGTGTTTGGGATTTTGAAATAGAAAAAGACGGAGAGGATATACAGGATATCACCCCTATAGAGAGCTTTTCAAGAAAAATAAACGTTCCCTTCGTTCCCGAATCTGCTCTTTCCGGTATAGAAGAAACGGATTTTATGAAAAGAGTGTGGTACAGACGCGCCTTCACTCTTCCCGAAGGCTTTAAGGGGAAACGGATCCTCATACACTTCGGCGCTGTTGACTATCACGCAACCGTTTTTGTAAACGGTAAGCGCGCAGGTGACCATCGGGGCGGCTATACTCCCTTTTCCTTCGATATAACGGCTCTTTTGTGTGAGGGTGAAAACACCGTCACCGTTACCGCATTTGACGACGTGAAGGACAAGCTCCAGCCCTCGGGAAAGCAGAGCGATATTCTTGAAAACCACGGCTGCTTCTATACCAGATGCACGGGTATATGGCAGACGGTGTGGCTTGAAGCCCTGCCCGAAGGATATATCGAAAAGGTAAAGATCCTCCCCGACGTTAAAAACGGAAAGGCACATTTCACCGTTAAGGTGAAAGGGTGCGGAAAGGTATACGCAAAGATCCTTTTTGAAGGTAATGAGGTTGCCGAGGCACAGGCATTTGCAACCGGCGGATACGCTGTGTTCAGCGCTGATATGACCGACCCGGTTCTTTGGGATATCGGCAAGGGAGATCTTTATGATGTTCACCTTTCCTTTAACGACGATAGCTGCTCCTGCTATTTCGGCAT
>SVQJ01000104.1 GCA_015065395.1 Oscillospiraceae bacterium | reverse complement strand
TATTTAATCGGCAGAGTTTGTTTTTTGTCACGCTTTGCTATGACTTTTCTGCGTTCTGCGCCTTTTTCGACAGTCTGTTGCCAAAGCAGAAAACTGCTTTGGCTTAGGCACCGCTGGTGCCGTAACCTAAAGAGAGAGAAACACCTCAGAATAGTTTTTTAATGCATATTATAATTATGCTTACGATATCAGTCCTTTGTCCAGGTCATTGTTGCCAAAGAAAGAGTATCGTTATCCTTATCATATTCAAAGGTATCGCCCTTTCCGCTTTCATATTCACAAATTACCTTGTTGTCCTTAAGCTTATAAGTACCCTTAGACACATTTCCGGTGGTATGATAAGTGCAGGTAACCTTATTTCCGTCGAACTTCAGAGTTGAAAACTTCATCCCGGCTATCTCGCAGGAATAGCTCCCGTCAAGATCTCCTTTTTTTCCGCAGGCAACAAAGCACATACAAACCAGTACTGCCGCGAGCATTAACGCTATCGCTTTTTTCATCTTTTTTCTCCTTTTTGAATTGGACTCTCAATAAGTCCAACATTAGAATACCATAGTATTTCGTTAAAGTCAAGCTTTGGGAGATAATATTATTGTAATATTTGACCGGAGGGCGATATGCTATGTTTGGACAAAGAATAAGGGAGCTTAGGTCGAACCGAGGCTGGAACCAGGTGGATCTTTCAAAAAAATTAAATATAACAAAGCAGACCGTGTCAAACTGGGAGAACGACAACATTCTCCCTTCGATCGAAATGCTTATTCGGTTATCTGAAGTTTTCGGCGTCTCTACAGATTATTTGCTGGGTATCGATAAAACCCCCCGTATCAGTATAGAGGGACTGCCTGATGATGTTGTTGCGCATATTTCTCAGCTTATTGATGATTACAAAGCTCTTAACTCCCTTAAATAAACCCCTGATTTCAAAAAAGCTTTCCCAATTCTCCGCAGTGTGCGGAAAATTGGGAAAGCTTTGTTTTTACTGTCTCTTCATATCAAGATATTCGCCGGAAAACTCCTCGTAAACGGACAGAATATCGCCCTTAAGCTTTGCGGGAGTATCGAATGTTCCATCCTTGCCGGTTATCGTGAGAGTTTCACCGTCGTAGGTATAGGTGAACTCCTGCACGTAATCGTCGGTGCTCATATAGGTCTTGCCAGTTCCGTCTGCATAAAACTCATAATAAAGCTTTACATATACGTTGGGGTCGTTGATAATATCGGTCACCAGGTTCTGCACATACTCAGAGTTTTGAGAATACATCCATTTTCCCACGATGCCCTCATAGCCGCTCGCTATATGGTCTCCCGCTTTTTCCTTTGAAGAATCACTCTTATCAGAGCAGGATACCATTGAAAAGGCAAGGATCACCGCAAGCAATACAAAGAAAAATCTTTTCACGCTTCTCATATCACACATTAAAGAGGAATTCAACAACGTCGCCGTCGTTCATCACATATTCCTTACCCTCGCTGCGCAAAAGGCCCTTTGCCTTTGCGTTTGCAAGGGAGCCGCACTCACAAAGATCGCTGAACGCAACTACCTCTGCACGTATAAAGCCGCGCTCAAAATCAGAATGGATCTTTCCCGCAGCCTGGGGAGCCTTGGTTCCCTTTCTGATGGTCCAAGCTCTTACCTCCTTAACGCCAGCTGTGAGGAAGCTGATAAGACCGAGAAGAGTGTATCCCGCTTTGATAAGCTTATCAAGACCGGACTCCTCAATGCCAAGGTCTGCTAAGAACTCTGCCTTCTCCTCGCTGTCAAGCTCAGATATCTCCGCCTCTATTCCTGCACAAACAGGGATGACCTCCGCGCCCTCCTCTGCTGCCATAGCAACAACTGCCTTATAATACTCGTTATCGTCAGAAACGCCTGCGGCCTCATCCTCGCTTATGTTTGCCGCATAGATAACGGGCTTCATGGTAAGAAGTCCTACCTCGTCCATGATAGCAGCCTCATCCTCATCCAACTCTGCCATTCTCGCGGTCTTTCCGTCGGAAAGGAGAGCATAGACTTTTTCATATACGGCGATAGCCTCATTCAGGCTCTTATCGCTTTTTGCAAGCTTTTTGGTCTTTTCGATACGGCGTTCAAGTGTTTCCATATCAGCAAAGATAAGCTCAAGATTGATGGTCTCGATATCTCTGCCGGGATCCACGTTTCCGTCCACATGGACGATATCCGAATCCTCAAAGCAGCGGACAACGTGTACCACAGCATCGACATCTCTGATATGGCTGAGGAATTTATTTCCGAGGCCCTCTCCCTTGGAGGCACCGCGGACAAGGCCTGCAATATCAACGAACTCTATAACTGCAGGAGTGTACTTCTGGGGATTATACATTTCTGCCAGCACGTCAAGGCGGCTGTCGGGAACTGCAACGATACCCACGTTGGGGTCAATGGTGCAGAAGGGATAGTTTGCTGACTGTGCTCCCGCACCTGTTATAGCATTAAAAAGTGTGCTCTTTCCCACATTGGGAAGACCTATAATACCGAGTTTCATATATAAACCGTGCCTTTACATAGATTAAAGCTTCTGCTTTTCAAAAGTCCAATATATTATACAGTAATTTCCCCTTTATATCAAGGGGAATTTTAATTTTTCATCTTTTCATCCACATTTTTACAACAAATCACATTTTTTTCACACAACCGTCACCTTTGCATTTTATAATGTTATCGTTAAAGGAATATTTGAATATTTTTTGCACAAAAATAATTTATTCAAAACACTATACAAATTTTAACATTTATGTTATCATACATAGTGGATATGTTTGTACGAAATAGCTTCGGAAAGGAAGATTAACAAATGAGCACAAAAATTCTTGTTGTTGACGACGATCCCAATATTTGCGAGCTTTTACGCCTCTATTTTGAAAATGAGGGCTATGAGGTCAAAACCGCAGGAGACGGTGCAGAGGGCGTGAGCTATTTCAAGATCTATGAGCCCGATCTCGTTCTTCTTGATCTTATGCTCCCCAAAAAGGACGGTTATCAGGTTTGCCGTGAGATCAGAGAGAACTCCTCAAAGCCTGTTATCATGGTAACCGCAAAGGGCGAGGTCTTTGATAAGGTTCTCGGTCTGGAAATGGGCGCTGATGACTTCGTTGTCAAGCCCTTCGATATGAAAGAGCTTTCTGCACGCGTCAAGGCTGTTCTCCGCCGCTACAGCGTTCATGACAATCAGCTTGACGAAGAGGTCATCAAATTTGAAAACATCGAAGTGAGCCTTCAGAAATATGAGCTTAAGCTCAACGGTAAGCCTATTGATATCCCCCCGAAGGAGCTGGAGCTACTTTATTTCCTCGCTTCCAATTTCAACAGGGTATTCACAAGAGATCAGCTTCTTGACAAGGTCTGGGGATTTGATTATCTGGGCGACTCAAGAACCGTTGACGTTCACGTAAAGCGTCTGCGCGAAAAGCTTGAGGGCGTTTCCGACAAATGGACCCTGAAGACCGTTTGGGGCGTGGGCTACAAATTCGAGCTGCTTTCCTGACATTATGATCTGCAGTGCCAAAGCCTCTGAGCATTCAGGGGCTTCGGCGCTTTTTTGACTTTTATTGCCCGCGGAAGGGAGGGTCTTTTCTGAAATTCAAAAGTGTTTTTGCCCGTTATATGGCTACCTTTTTGCTGATAATCGTGGTTTTGTTCATTATCATAACTTCCACCATCTCAGTTATCGTAAAATCCTACGGCGTGAAGGTAAAATCCGAAACTCTTTCCGGAGCCGCAAATTCCTGCGCGGTCTATATACGAAACGCCTTCAACGAAGAGGAGCACGGCGATTTCAACACCTTTATCACGAAGGAAAGGGATACTCTGACCCTTATACTCGATCTCCTCTGTGCCAATGACGAAAGCATCATCATGTTCATTACCGATGCAAAGGGACAAATGGTGCATTTCGATGCACACGACAATGGCAAAACAAGCTTAAAGGATATTCTGAAAAATACAGACGAGTGCATTATTTCAGACAAGATACAGACCCTGCTGTCCTCAGGAGAGCACGTCTCCTCCGCTGACGACATGGACGGATTCTTCCGCACAGACCTGATCTATTACGGCATACCGTTGTTTAACGACGGCAGATACGCAGGTGCGATCTTTGCCTGCGCTCACAGCACAGACACCGACGCTCTGCTTTCCACAATGACCAGAACCGTTACTCTGGCGGTTTTGTGGATAATGCTTGCATCTCTTATCGCCGTATATTTTATAACCGAAAGGTTCACGGCTCCCATAAAAAGCATGAGCCGTGCCGCAAGAAGCTTTGCCAACGGAAGCTTTGATGCGAGAGTGGATGCCATAGGCAACGATGAGGTTGCCGAGCTTGCACGGGCATTTAACAACATGGCCTCCTCCCTCCAGAACCTTGAAGAGATGAGAAGAAGCTTTCTCGCAAACGTTTCCCACGACCTTCGTACCCCCATGACCACTATTTCCGGCTTTATTGACGGCATTATAGACGGAGCGATCCCGCCTGAGCAGCACGAATACTATCTTGGCGTGATCGCAGGAGAGATTCGCCGCCTCTCACGCCTTGTTTCCCAGCTTCTTGATATCTCGAGGATCGAGGCCGGTGAAAGAAAATTCACCCCCGTAGCCTTCGATATCTGCGAGCAGGGGCGCGAGATCATAATAAGCAACATCCAACGCCTTGAGGATAAGAAGCTTGATGTTCGCTTTGAATGCGAAGCGGACAATATGTATGTTCTTGCCGACAGAGACGCCATTCATCAGATATTCTACAACATCTGCGATAACGCTATCAAATTTTCAAACGAGGGCGGCGTTTTCGAGATACGTATCTATGAGAAAGGCTCCGTTGTCTTTATCAGCGTTTATAACGAGGGTGAAGGAATCACAGAGGAAGACCTGCCCTACATTTTTGAGCGCTTCTACAAGAGTGATAAGAGCCGCGGAAAGGACAAGACCGGAGTGGGACTGGGAATGCATATCGCAAGAGCCATTATTGAAGCTCACAGCCAGAAAATATGGGTGGAAAGCGAGCACACAAAGTGGTGCCGCTTCACCTTCACTCTGCAAGCTGCAAAGGCTGACAAACAAAAACTCCGCACAAGTGAGGACAAACAATGATAAGATATACAGCAACCTGCCTTTTCGGTCTTGAGGGACTTTTGGGCGAGGAAATCGATTCTTTGGGCTACAAAAGATGCGAGACAATGGACGGGCGCATCACCTTTGAGGGTGACAGCCTCGCCTGCCCCCGAGCAAATATCAATCTGCGATTTGCAGAAAGGCTTTACCTGAACCTCGGTGAATTTGAAGCCAAAACCTTCGACAGCCTTTTTGAAGGAACGAAGGCTCTGGAGTGGGAAAATTGGATCGGCAGGGACTGTCAGTTCCCTGTTCGCGGCCACGCCATAAAAAGTACCCTTTTCTCAGTTCCCGACTGCCAGAAGATCATAAAAAAGGCCGTTGCCACAAGGCTCGGTAATATTTATTCCATGAAGACCCTTCCCGAGACAGGAACAAAATATCAGATCGATTTCTTTATTTTCAAGGATCGGGCCTCTCTGATGATAGACCTTTCCGGCACTCCCCTTCACAAGAGGGGCTACCGCCCCCAAAGCGTTGCCGCTCCCCTTCGGGAGACCCTGGCCGCGGCGATAGTGAAGCTCTCCCGCCCCCGCGAGGGAGTTGTGCTCAGGGATCCCTTCTGCGGATCGGGAACTATTCTCATCGAAGGTGCTCTGATGATGAAAAACATTGCCCCCGGGATCATGCGCACCTTCTGCTCCGAGGAATTTCCTCAATTTCCGAAAGAGCTTTGGGACAGCGCAAGAAAGGAAGCGAGAGACAACGAAAAGGCCGAATGCGATTTCTGCGCGATGGGCTCCGACATTAATCCCGAATGCATTGAGATCGCCCGCGCCGCCGCGAAGCGCGCAGGGGTATCCGAGCTTTGTAAGTTCTTCACCGCCGACGCTCTTGAGCTTACCACAGGCGGAGTACGCGGAACGGTTGTTACAAATCCTCCGTACGGCGAGAGGCTTCTTGAAAAGGAGGAGGCCGAGGAGCTTTACAGGCAGATGGGCAAAAAATGGCAGCTTGACCGCTGGCAGATATACGTCCTCACCTCCCACGAGGGCTTCCAGCGACTTTACGGCCGGCGCGCCGACAAGGTAAGAAAGCTTTACAACGGAATGATCCCCTGCAATTTCTATCAGTTTTTCAAGAACAAATAACCGATATAAAAACGCCGAAAGCATCCGCGTATGCTTTCGGCGTTTCAGCTTGTCGATACTTTATCGACAAGCTGCTTCGGACTGCCGAGAAGGATGCAGATTTCGTTTTTCGGGGCTCGTCGGCGTACAAAGGTACG
>SVQJ01000103.1 GCA_015065395.1 Oscillospiraceae bacterium | reverse complement strand
TAATCAAGAAAGGCAAGGGTAAACATCAGAAAAAGGCCGAGAACAGATGCAATGGTTTGAACGAGAAGGTAACGGGAGCCGATTTCATTGGCAGCACCGGCAAGGATCACAAGGGAAAGGATATTCATGCCGATAACGCAGAAAAGCACCACTTTATCAATGGATTTGAACTTTTCTTTTATAGAAACGGAAAATTCTTTCATATACCCTCCTTTCTTGTAAAAAGATGAAAACCGGCGGATGACCGGTTTTCATGTAATAACAACTTAATAAGCTATTGCCCAGCAAACCATGTGCTCAGCTTTCTTACCGCAGCAAACGCAGGTATCGGAAATACAGCGCTGATCAAGGGGAATGCAACGGCTGCCCACACCGGTCTCGGCTTTGACCTTATCCTCGCACTCTTCATCTCCGCACCACATAGCCATAACGAGACCGTCGCCCTTTTCCGAAATAGCGGATTTGATCTCATCAAGGGTCGTGCAGTCGTATGTGCGTGCATCTCTGTTTGCGAGAGCCTTTTCATACATGGCGTCGCGAACCTCTGTGAGTCTCTGCTCGATGATATCTTCAATATTTTCCAGTGATTCAAAATTCTTTTCGCGATTAACACGCTTTACAGTAACGCACTTTCCCTCTGCGATATCTCGGGGACCGATCTCAATGCGGAGGGGAACACCCTTCATCTCGTATTCGGAGAACTTCCAACCGGGGCTGTTATCACTGTCATCAACACGGACTCTGAACTTTGTTTTGAGTCTTGCTTCGAGAGCGCGAGCAGCCTCGAGAACACCCTCCTTGTGCTGCTGTACGGGGATGATGACGACTTGAATAGGCGCAACCGCAGGGGGAAGAACAAGACCGTTGTTGTCTCCGTGGGTCATAATGATACCGCCGATCATTCGGGTGGTCACTCCCCAGGATGTCTGATGAGGATAGCAGAGCTTGTTTTCCTTGTCGGTAAACTTTATGTCAAAGGCTTTAGCAAATCCGTCTCCGAAATAATGGGAGGTGCCTGCCTGAAGAGCTTTACCGTCATGCATAAGCGCCTCAATGGCATAGGTAGCCTCAGCACCTGCAAATTTGTCGCTTTCGGTCTTTCTTCCCTTGATAACGGGGATAGCAAGATCGCGTTCGTGGAAGTCTGCATAGCAGTTGAGCATCTGAATTGTCTCAGCTTCAGCTTCAGCAGCAGTAGCGTGGAGAGTGTGGCCCTCCTGCCAGAGAAATTCTCTGGAGCGCAGGAAGGGACGGGTAGTCTTTTCCCAGCGAACTACGGAGCACCACTGGTTATAAAGCTTGGGGAGATCGCGGTATGATTTCACGATGTTTGCGTAGTGCTCACAGAAAAGAGTTTCGCTTGTGGGGCGCACGCAGAGCTTTTCTGTCAGAGGCTCGCTTCCGCCGTGAGTTACCCAGGCAACCTCGGGAGCAAAGCCTTCAACGTGATCCTTTTCCTTGTTGAGGAGGCTTTCGGGAATAAACATGGGCATATATACGTTTTCGTGGCCTGTTTCCTTGAATCGGCCGTCAAGATTCTTCTGAATAAGCTCCCAGATAGCGTAGCCGTAGGGACGAATGATCATACAGCCCTTAACACTGGAATAGTCAATAAGATCAGCTTTTTTGCAAATATCAGTATACCATTTTGCAAAATCTTCATCCATGGAGGTGATCTGATCTACCATTTTTTTATCGTTTGCCATAATGTACCTCAAATTAAATATTAATCAGTTTATTTTATAACAAAACGGGGCTTTTGTCAATGTATAAAAGCTAAAAACAGAATTTTTGCACTTTTTTATGCTGTTGACAACGGTGCAAAAGTCATTTATAATATAGTAGAAATAGATTTAGGAGTGTATGCACATGGATATGCGCCCCATAGGCGTTTTCGATTCCGGTCTCGGCGGTCTTACTGCCGTTCGCTGTATTGAAGAATTGCTACCCAATGAAAATATAATATATTTTGGAGATACGGGCAGAGTACCCTACGGAACCCGCGGTGAGGATGTTATCCGGAAATATACTGATGAGGACTGCAATTTTCTCGAAAGCTTTGATGTCAAGCTTATCATTGCCGCTTGCGGTACCGTAAGCTCAGTTGCCGGGGATATACTTCACTCAAGGAGTGTTTGTGCGGTTGATGTGGTCGAGCCTACTGCGAGAGCTGCCGTTTCTGCAACGAGAAACAAAAGGATAGGAATTATCGGCACGGCGGCTACCGTAAGATCCGGTTCTTATGCAAAGGTGATAGAAGCATTGATGCCCGAGGCTTCTGTTTATGCCAAGGAATGTCCCATGCTTGTGCCGCTGGTTGAAAACGGATGGATAAATGAGGATGACAGCATTGCCCGTCTTTGTGTTGAAAGATATCTTGAAACGTTAAAGACTATGAGTATAGATACGCTCATTCTCGGTTGCACCCATTTTCCCCTGTTGATCCCGCATATAAGGGCATATCTCGGAGAGGACGTCAGTCTTATCTCAGCCGGAGGAGAAGCAGCGATGGCGGCAGCTGAGATACTCAAAAAATCAGATTCTCTCACCGGAGCGTCTTCTTTGGGCAATACCGCCTTTTATGTCAGCGATAAAAGTCAGAATTTCAAAAATGTTTGCCGCATCTTTTTGGGCAGAGATCCCGGGGATATCAACGTAGTGGATATAAATCGCTTTACAAAATAGCAGATCAAATTGAAGAGATAAGAAATTTTATTGAACATTCCTTGAAAGAAGTTTACGATAAATTTCTAAAAAAGCAAAAAGAGAAAAGTGCACGAAAATGAATCACATCATTTCGTATACTTTTCTCTTTTCGGTTTGTGGGACATTTGCATTACAGGTTTTAGCAAGACCTGAAGCTTTCATTGAGCTTTTTCAAAATAAGTTGCTTTTAAGAAGAGAGGACCTCCGGTGTTGCCGGAGGTCTTGACTGAATATTATAATTATACGGGATGAACCTCAAGCTCCTTGTCACCGTTTTCGGCATCAAGATTGTACTTTTTAGCCTTGCGGTACTCGAAGAACTTTGTAGCAACCTGTTCGAAGAGTGCATAGGAGAGAACATCCTCATCCTGCTCGATATACTGAGCACACTCTGCGCGAAGCTTATCAAGCTCAGGAGCAAGCTTGTCAGCAGGACGGTATGTGATAGGCTCTTCATCACCGATGATCTTCTTTCTGAACTCATCGGAAATAGGAGCAGGGCACTTACCGTAATCACCGCGGATCATACCCTTGAATTCCTTGGAAACCATTTTGTATCTCTCACCGCGGATAACGTTAAGAACAGCCTGTGTACCAACGATCTGGCTGGTAGGAGTAACAAGAGGGGGATAACCGGCATCCTCACGAACTCTGGGCACCTCGCGGAGCACCTCGTCAAGCTTATCGGACTGGCCTGCCTGCTTGAGCTGGGAAACCAGGTTGGAAAGCATACCGCCGGGAACCTGATAGAGGAGGGCATTAACGTCAACTTTGAGTACCTTGGGATCAAGAGTTCCTGCAGCGAGATATTTCTCACGGACAGGTGTGAAGTACTTGCAGATCTTATCAAGCTGATTGAGGTCAAGGCCTGTATCGAATTCTGTACCTGCAAGGGTTGCAACCATAGGCTCGGTGGGAGGCTGGGCTGTACCCATAGCAAGAGCGGAGATAGAAGTATCAACAACGTCAACACCCGCCTCGATCGCCTTCATAAGGGTCATGGAAGCAAGACCGGATGTGTAGTGAGTGTGAAGCTGGATCGGGATATTAACGGTTTCCTTGAGCTTCTTAACAAGGTCATAAGCGGTGTAGGGAAGAAGCAGACCGGACATATCCTTGATGCAGATAGAGTCAGCACCCATTTCCTCGAGCTGCTTTGCATAAGCTGCAAAGTTCTCGTTGGTGTGGTAGGGACTGGTAGTGTAGCTGATAGCTGCCTGAACGTGGCCGCCCTCGCGCTTGGTAGCATTTATAGCTGTTTCAAGGTTTCTTGCATCGTTAAGAGCATCGAAGATTCTGATAATATCGATACCGTTAGCGATGGACTTCTGAACGAAGTATTCAACAACATCATCAGAGTAGTGGCGGTATCCGAGAATGTTCTGGCCGCGGAAAAGCATCTGGAGCTTGGTGTTCTTAACCTCTGCGCGGATCTTTCTGAGGCGCTCCCAGGGATCCTCGTTAAGGAAACGGAGGCAGGAGTCAAATGTTGCACCGCCCCAAGCCTCAAGGGAGTGGTAGCCAACCTTATCCATTTCACCGAGAATGGGGAGCATTTCATCGGTAGTCATACGTGTTGCGAACAGAGATTGGTGAGCATCACGCAGAACGGTTTCTGTTATTTTAACTTTAGCCATTAGATTAAATCCTTTCTAAATTATGGTGGTGCTTACCAGCTCCATGAGAGGAATACACCTGCTGCAACGGCAGAACCGATAACGCCTGCAACATTGGGACCCATTGCGTGCATGAGAAGGAAGTTTGATGGATCATACTGCTGACCAACCTTCTGAGAAACACGGGCAGCCATGGGAACTGCGGAAACGCCCGCAGAACCGATAAGGGGATTGATCTTTCCTCCTGTGAGGATATTCATGATCTTTGCAGTGATAAGACCGCCGCAGGTGGAAACGCAGAATGCAGCGAGACCGCAAACGATAATAAGGATGGTCTGGATGTCCAGGAAGTTGTCCGCGCTTGCAGTAGCACCGACGGTGATACCAAGGAATATGGTAACGATATTCATAAGCTCGTTCTGAGCAGTCTTGGAAAGTCTGTCGCAAACGCCGCAAACGTTAAGAAGGTTACCGAACATAAGGCAACCGATAAGAGGAACAGCATCGGGAACGATGAGGCCTACAACTGCGGTAACAACGATGGGGAATATGATCTTCTCAAGCTGAGAAACGGGGCGGAGAGCAGTCATTCTGATCTTGCGCTCTTTTTCATTTGTAAACAGCTTCATGAAAGGAGGCTGAATGAGAGGTATCAAAGCCATGTAGCTGTATGCCGCGATAGCTATAGCACCGAGGAGCTTAGGTGCGAGTGTCTTTGTAACAAGAATCGCCGTAGGACCGTCAGCACCGCCGATGATGCCGATTGAAGCCGCTTCGGGAGCTGTGAAAAATCCGGAGGCAAGAGCGAGGAAAAACGCAACGAAAACGCCGAGCTGCGCGCCTGCACCGATGAGAAGGGATTTAGGATTAGAAATAAGGGGGGTGAAATCGGTCATAGCACCGATTCCGATAAATATGAGTGAGGGGTAAAGACCCAGCTTTACTCCCAGATAAAGTATATCCAGAAGTCCTCCGTCGTAAAGAACCTGACCGAAGTTTATGTCTTTGGCAATGAAGAAATCAAGATGGAAAAGATTTGCTCCGGGAAGGTTTGTGAGAAGCATACCGATCGCTATGGGAAGAAGGAGCAGGGGCTCGAACTTCTTAACGATGGCAAGATACACAAGAACGAAGGATATGATAAGCATTATAAGCGTTTTCCACCAGTCAGTAACAGCTTCAGCGCCGCCAATGCCGAAAAGCCTTGCAATACCTGTCGACTCTAAGAAATTACCAATACTTTCAAGCATTTGAATTATTACCTTTCAAAGAGATTAGGTTTTTGATCAGCCAAGGGTAACGATAGCGTCGCCGGACTGAACAGCAGTGCCGACAGGAGCGTTGATGGCAACAACCTTACCGCCCTTTTCGGAGAAGATCTCGTTTTCCATCTTCATGGCCTCGAGAATGCACACAAGACCGCCTGCGGGAACGGTATCTCCGACCTTAACGTTCATTTTGAGGATTGTACCGGGCATGGGAGCGTTAACAGTGTTAGCGCCTGCAGCGGCAGGAGCAGCCTTAGGAGCAGCGGGAGCTGCAGCAGGGGCGGGAGCAGTGGCAGGAGCGGGAGCTGCTGCGGGAGCAGAAGCAACTGCGCCCTCTTCTTCTACAAATACCTCATAAGCGGTACCGTTGACGGTGATAGTATATTTTTTCATTGTTATCTTTCCTTTACAGTTTTGATTATTTAGAGCTTAAATGGTTTCGTTTTCATCAGCGCCGTTCCAGCCGTTAGCACCGCGAACTCTCTTATAGGAAACAACGCGGAAGGGAAGGGAGGAGCCGCTCTGGGAGTTATATGCCGCGATTGCCGCTGTGATAACAGCGATAAGCTGAGTATCGTCAGTGCTCTCGGGTACAGGTGCTGCAGCAGGTTCTTCAACGGTAGCAGGGGCAGGAGCAATATCTTTTGCTTTTGCGTTTGCTTTTTTCTTTTCGGGCATATCATAGAAGAATACCTTGAAAAGCGTGAGCACACCCCAAAGAATTGCAAGAACGGCGAAGATTATGGCAATTCCGATAATCGTTACCTGTCCGCCGTATACGACTCTTTCGCCGAAGGACATAGCAGCTTCTTCAGCTTCCGGAGCTGTTTTG
>SVQJ01000102.1 GCA_015065395.1 Oscillospiraceae bacterium | reverse complement strand
TTAATCGGCAGAGTTTGTTTTTTGTCACGCTTTGCTATGACTTTTCTGCGTTCTGCGCCTTTTTCGACAGTCTGAAACGCCGAAAGCATACGCGGATGCTTTCGGCGTTTCTTTCATCTTTTCTTTTTATTCCGCAAAGCTGAAATGATTTAATCGTTTTCGATATTTTGTGACAGCTTTTTATTTATCCTTTCTATATGCTTTTTTTCCCATATATCACCGATGATCAGTGCAATAACAGGCACCGCCAATAAAAACAATACAGAATACGGAAGTGTTTTCATCAGTGCTTCAGCTTTGATCCATCCGAATATTACAAAATACGTAGGGGCTGCAACTGTGTCCACAAGCAGAAGCACTGCTCTGCGGATCCATTTTTCCACGGGGGAAACTCCGGTCTTTAATATCAGCTCAGCGCTAACTGCCGCTGTGACCATTAGGGCATCCAATGCATACAGCGCTTTTATATTTACTATATCTCCATATCTGATCGAAGCAAAGACATAACCCAAATTCATAGCTCCGAGCATAATAAATGTGTAGCGAAAAAATACTTTAAGTCTTTTCATTTTCATACCCCCAGCTTGTTTTTTATATCAATTACGTACTGCCTCGAAACAACGAGCCTTTCACCGTTTATAAGATCGGCCTCAAGACGAGCACCCTTGATCCTTTTGATGCTTTTCAGCTTCTTGAGATTTGCTATGGCGGACTTTGAAATGCGCACAAAGGATGTTAGCTTCAGCCTTTCTTCAAGCTCATAAAGCCTTGCTTTCACCTCATATATCTCATCCCTCGTATAGAAAAAGGTTTTATTATCCACTGATTCAAAATAATATATATCCTTCAAGGGAACAAAGGTCACCGCGCTTCCCTTCTCTCCGGCTACCGTATTCCCGATGAGAGAAAGGCATGATATTATCTCCTGCAGCTCTTCATCCAGCACTTTAGCTCTTATTATCACCTCTGTTTCAGTGATATTTTCGTTTTGTATTATCTCAATTTTCATTTTCATTCCCCCTTCGCATTTTCAGTATATCAAAGGCATTTTTCTTTTTCAACCGATTTTCAGTGAACTGCATTTTTCTAATGTAAGATGCAGTATTCCTATTCAAATTCCGGTTTGATGAAAAGATAAAAGATGTTTTCTGTTCTTTCCTTGAAAGGAAAGAACCAAAGGAACTTTAAGAAGGACAATGATAGCTAAAAGGCCCTAAAAAGAGGGAGATTCACAAAAATGAGCTCGTTCATTTTTGTGAATCTCCCTCTTTTTAGGCTTGGGCACCTTCGGTGCCTCAGCCAAAGCAGATTTCTGCTTTGGCGACGCCTTTTGCCTTGCAAGCCTTAGTGAAACCCATTATTAAAGTTTTTTGCGAAGCTTTTTTTCAAAAAAGCGACCGTTTCTACTCTATAAACCATAATTTGACGTTCTAAATATACCCCCCTTGCAAAAAGCCGGATTTTCAGCTTTTGCAAGGGGGGTATTTGCTTTAATATCTTATTTCACAAAAAATCCACAGCCATCACGCATATCTGGAAATGATCTCATCCTGCTGGAGGCTGTCAAGCTCAATAAAGTTTATGGAAAAGCCGCCCACGCGAACGATAAGATCACCGTGATCCTCGGGATGCACCTTTGCATCCTTCATATCCTCAAGGGATGCGGTGGTTATCTGAGCAAGCTGACCGCCGTTCTGTAAAAACGCATTCATAAGCGCTGCTATTTTACCTTTAGTGTCCTCGCTATTCATGTGATCCGCAGGGATAAGCACATTGCAGGTAGTTCCGCCCACGCCAAGATCAAGGGGAAGCTTTGAAACAGAGGAAAGCATAGCAGTAAGCCCCAGCTTATCTCTGCCGGGAACGGGGCCTATGGAATTTCCGAAGGGCATTCCGTGATATCTGCCATCGGGAGTTGCCCAGGTAGCTCCGCCCATATACATACCGCTTGAAAGGAGAGAGCAGGCTCCCGAAAACTCGCCGCCGCGCACAGACTTATACTTCTTTATCTCGCTCCAGAAATCGCAAAGAACTCTCCTTGCCATTCCGTCTGCCTCATCATTGTCGTTTCCGAACTTTGGAGCATCCTTTATAAGCATCTGACGAACATCCTCATAGCCCTTGAAATTTGCCGCAATCGCCGTCTCCAAGGTCTCCTTTGAGATCTTCTTTTCATCAAATACAAGCTTCTTTACAGCGGTGAGGGAATCTGCAACAACAGAGCTTCCCGCGGTTTCAACGCAGCCGTAATTATAAACAGCTCCGCCGTCATCAAGATTCAGTCCCCTTTCTATACAATCCTCGGTGAAGGGAGTTTTTACAAGCTTTGCATAGTTCGCCGCTCTCATCTCCTGTCCTTTGTTGCAGAGGTTAACGAAGTGCTTGGTAAAGAACTTCATTTGGTTGTTATATGCGCTGTAGAAGTCCTCAAATGTGTCATAATCTGTTATGTGACCTGTGGGAAGACCCACGCGGTATGTGCTGTCAAAGCGGGTGTAGCCGTCATTCATGGTGATCTCAAGGATCTTTCCCAAATTCAGCATACCGTCTTCGCATCCGAAGTTGCTCTTTCCGGGTATCTCAAGCTCCTGACAGCCGAGGAGGGTATAATTCCTAGCGTCCTCTGGCTCGACTCCGTAATTTTTGATAAATGCGGGGATGATGGTCGTATCGGAAGCAACAGTAGGATCGCTCATACCCTCGGACCACATCTGAACGCCGAGGGCAAGGAGGGCGGGATCTGTATTCTCGCCGATTCTGAGAGAAATACGGGGATGAGTTTCGTGATTTCTTCTTGCTATCTGCAGATAAAGGAATGAAAGCTCGTTTGTCACGTCCTCTCCCGTTTTGGGGTCACAGCCGCCGATGGTCATATTATGTATGCCGTGCTCAAGGAATTTGAGCATAAGTGCCGCGGTACAATCCTCGCAGAACTGCCGATCCTCCTCCAACGCCTTTTGGAAGAAGGGATACATAAACTGATCTATTCTTCCCACGCAATCTACCCAATCCCAAAGGGAGTAGAACCAGCAAAGCTGGCAAGCCTGGTAGTATGTCTTAGGTGCATCCAAGGCTATGGCACGGCAGTTTTCAGCGATCTTTATAAGGGAATCTGCCCATTTGCCGCCCTCTGCTGCCTTCTTTTCTGCCGCATCCGCCTGCATAAGGATCCAATCGCGAAGTCCCTCAAGAATGATCTTGCAGGCAGTGAGCATTTCTATCTTCTTTTGATCCGTTTCCTCAGAAAGCCGTTCGCATACTCTTACATGAACGCCGCCGATGCCTTTATCCATAAGGATCTGATAATTGGGAACGGTATGACCCTGGAAGCCTCCCACCCACCAAAGACCGGGCTCAACGACCTCATGATAAATATCCCTTCCTTCAACGGGAGTAAAAATCTTATCTGCCTCATTTCCGAGATGATCCCAATCAAGGGGAACAAACTCTGAATGCAGCTCATCAAGGATCGGCTCAAGCTCTTCTCTTCTGTTTTTATAGATATCACACCAATCAAACATGTGGCGGTGCTCCTGTATACCAAAGGAAAAGTGCTCTCTGACGATCCTCTCCGGACGCTGACAGCCGATAAGCAGATCTCCCTCATATATGGGTATCTCAGACACCATCCAGCTCCTTACAATAGCCTTAGCTATACGTGTGGGAAAGGGCTCGCCGCGTGTTTCAAGAAAAACGTCGATAAAAGGCTCTTTACCGTCGGGCGGGGTACCTGTTAAGGTATCCTCTCTGAAGCGGTTAGTTCTCATTCTTTTGACGACGTCGGAATAAATCGCATCAAGTCTCTCGGAATATTCAAATTTTCCCTTGGTTGATCTGTAATCTGTCATTTGTGCTACCGTTCCTCTCTTAGCGATCAGCGCCGTTATTTCAGCTTATACAGCGCCTTTTTTACAAAGCGTTTTGCTCTTAGCTTAAATATAACTGTCCCCTTCATGGGGATCGCATATTTCTTCTTCAGCTCTTCAAAAGAAGTTCCCGAAGAAATATCGGCAAAAAAGCTTTCTCTTGCCACAGGCCTTTTTGCGCTTTTATAATACACGTTATTGGACTGAATTATGCTTTCAAGAGTACATTCCTTAAGCACGAGTTCAGTTTTGACTGCATCCAACGCGGCCCTACCCTTTTCAGTGCGGACGATAACGGCGCTGGTACCCCTATCGTCATTCATTTCGGGAAAGACCTTTGATATTCCCCAGAAATCCGCAACCGTTATATCGGATGCGTACCCTTCTCCCTTATGGGTACAATCGTAGCAGCTTTGCCGAAGTGCAATGTTCCCGAAAAATATCCGCATATAAGGATCTGTATACCAGGAGCGCACATAGTTTCCCCTTTCGGAAACGATCTTCATGGAAAATTCTTCCCAGCCATTTTCTTTACTGCGAAAATGTGCGCTCTTTACATCCTTGAAGCACTCGTCCAGGTACTTTCTCCAGACCAACGGAGACGGCACGCCGTGGCACAGAAAGTCCACAAGGATGAGACCGTCTCTGTCTCCGATATAATTTCTTAAGGCAGAGCACTGACAGGGAGTTGCACAAAACAGAACCCTTTTTCCCTCATCCAGCACCTCTTTTACTTTTTTATAAACCCCTTGAGTATCGCTTTGGACGTATTTTGAGCCCGCCAGAAGCGCAAGCTCTTCTCTGTTGCCCGCACTTTTATGCATAACCTTAAGATCATCGTCAAAGCCTGCTCCGAACACTACACCGCCTTCATCTATCACTTTGCCTGCAAGAACAGAGAACAATCCGCCGGAGGATGAGCGTTTTCTGATATCCTTATCCCTTGCGTATGCGGCAAAAGTACCTTCGGGATCATTATTCACATAATTATTCTGTGGACACTTTCTTTGGCACAGACCGCAGGATACGCATTTTTCTTCATCGACAAAGGGATAGGCGAATCCCTCTCCGTTTGTTTTTACCTCTATCGCTCCGGCGGAGCAGACATCAAGGCACATAAGACAGCCTGAGCATTTATTACTTTCACATATATTCAAAGCTGTCACTCCTTACTTTATAACGCTGAGCACCTTGGAGATATATCTTCGCACGAGCCCCTTTTCGTATCCGTTCATTACGAGAAAATACGTACTGATAAAATACAGGACTATATACAGCCCTCCGTACAGAAGCACTCCCCAAAGTCCCGAAATCGGGTAGAATGCTGATATCACGTAAACCGCGGCCATGCAGGGCAGGTATCTCACCACTATTAACACAAAGGTCCTCCAATATGCCGCCATATTGATACCGCAGCTCTTATGATAATAGATATTCATTACTATAATATTGGCAATAAGAAGTCCGATGGCAGTTCCCGCCGCACTTCCTATACTGCCGAAGGCCATTGCAAGGGGAATACTGATGCCGAAATTCAGAACTGCCATTGCAAGCAGGACAAAAGCACGGAATTTGAATTTATCCTTGGCTTTGATTATGGATATGGCAACGGACTGAGTGATGGGAATCATCGCCGCGCCCATAAGTATCAGCGCTGTCGCATAGGAGTCGATGCACTCCTTGCCGGCATGCCAAAGGACAAATTCTCTGCCCACAAGCGTAAAGCCGCTGACTATCAGAAAGACGGTATATATCTGTACTCTGCTTGCTTTGATAAACAATGTATTCAAGGGGGCATCTCCCTCTTTTCTCGCTACCATTGCGGACACTCTGGGAAGCATCACAGAGGAGACCGCAGCCGAAAACTGGAGTACAAGCTGATTATAGTTTGATGCCATGGAATATACGGTGACTTCCTTTGTTCCCTTCACAACTCCAAGTATTATCTGGTCTACGCACCAATTTACCTTATCCACGATCTCCGCAATGAAGATGAAGATGGAATAGGAGAATATCTCCATGAAAATACCCTTATCAAAGCCTCTGTATCTGACTTTGATACCCAGCTTTTTGGTGCAGAAAAACAAATTTGCCAGAAGGCAAGCTATATTTACCGCCACAAGCACCGTTACCATGGTTATAGAATCCCCTCCCAGATACAGAAGAGGAAGCATGATAAGAGGATTCAAGAGGGCACGCAGGATGGTTATCACCTTTACAAAGATAAACCTTTCGCAGGCGATGATTATATTATTATATATACTGAGGACAAATGTTGCACCCATATTGACGGTGAGGATAGCCATAAGTATTCTGCTTTTGGCTATCTCTTCAGCGGTCATGGACGCGCCGAACATCCAATCAACATTGAACGTAATGAAGGCACCGACGCCCATTGCAACGATGCCGATCCCGCAGAAGATAAGTAAAAACATTCCGTGGAGCTTTTCCACTTCTCTGTCTTTACCCGTAGCGCGGTATCTTGCAGTATACGTGACGATACCGTTACCGAATCCCAGATCCATTACACTCGTATAATTGATAATCGATGCCGCAAGCTGATAAAGTCCGAATTCAGAAGAGCCAAGCGTTTGGAGAACTATCTTCTG
>SVQJ01000101.1 GCA_015065395.1 Oscillospiraceae bacterium | reverse complement strand
ATCCGCCTCGGGATCGGGAGCCTTGGTGGTATCATCTTCCCCTGTGGTTTCCTCACTTGGAAGGGTTGTATCCTCTTTCGTGGTCACTTCCAGCACGTTTTCTTTCTCTGTAACATCATTTCCGCATGAAACCAAGATCATAAATGCGGCTACAAACAATGCTGCAAGTGTAATTAACAGTTTTTTCATAACTATCTGCCTTTCTGTTAAAATTATATGTGCAAAGTACACATTTCTCCTTGAATTATACCATTGATGGAAGAACATTGCAACTGACATTTAATTTTTTGAACGGCAAAAATGTATACTTTTTATGAACAATCGCAATACTCTTCCCTTTTTTCGGGATATATGTTATCATAAGATGATAAAAAAGCAAAGGCGGAAAGCGATGAATACCGAAAACAATATTAAGAAAAATGACAATATAAGCCTACTTTTTCCACCGCATCAATCCGAAAACAGTCTGTACGGATCAATGGGCATCAGTGAAGAAAATGCAAGCATGCTTGACATTTATTCCTTGCTTGATCTCAGAAGCCTTGATTTCGGTGCTTTTTTCACAACCGATCCCCAGGTCATACGATACAGACAAGCCACGTTCGAGGATATCAGAACTGTCGAAAAGCTTTCCGACGTTCTCAGAAGGATGCTCCCATTTCTTACCGACATAAAGGAGCTTCGCAAAATGGGCAGCTCTGCTGACGGTGTGGGCGATTCATATCTCTACAGTATTTCCGAAATTGAGATATACACTTCTCTGATGGATATGCTCAGGGAGGAGCTTCTCCCTCTCAGACCCAAGCTCCGTTCACCTGCATTTATTGCATTTGCGGAGCGCATAGGTGAGCTTTGCGAAAGCGAATATTACAAAAATCTTACAGAGCACCTGTCTCAGCTTGCATCCAGAGTGCGCGATATTCGCAGCATTACCATCGGCATCAATCTGGATCGCCGGCTTGTACCGGAAAATGCGGGTGTTATATCCGTAAACAGCGAAGAATTCAAGAGCGGCGAGCTTTTCGAGAGAGTAAAGCGCTTGGATTTCAAAAAAGGTGAAATGACCTTCATGGCCGAGCTCATGCCTTACGGCAAGAATCAGTCCGAAAACCAAAGGCTTGCGATGACAAATGCGGTGAGCAACGCAGTCACCGATATTTTCAAAACCTCCATACGCTCATGGAAAAAATCGGTTCAGTACTATGTTCTCGATAATACGGATTTTCTGTTGCAGATGGTACCTGAGATCGAATTCGTTATCGAAGGCGGAAAGCTTATCTCAAGGCTTGAAAAACGGGGAGTTTCTCTCACAAATCCCGTTATCCTTGAAGATAACAGCAAGCGTTTTTCTGCTAAAGGCTTGTGCAACCCCTCCATTGCACTGAAGACAGAGGGTGAGCTTATTCCCAATGACATAGCTTTCGATGAAAGTGCGATGATCTACGTTATAACGGGCCCTAACCGTGGCGGTAAAAGCGTCCTCACCTGCGCTGTGGGCCACGCTTTTGCCATGGCGCAAACGGGTCTGCCCGTGTGCGCACAAAGCGCAGAGATCTCGCCCTGCGATCAGATCCTCACCCATTTCCCTGCAGGAAATGAGGATACCGTTGAAAAAGGCAGGCTTGGTGAGGAATGCTCAAGGCTTTGTACAATGTTTGATGCAGTAACGGAAAACAGCCTTGTTCTGCTTGACGAATCTCTCTCCTCCACAGGCTCCTACGAGGGTGCATATATCGCAGCAGAGGTGCTCCGCGGATTCAGCCTTTGCGGATGCAGGGGTATTTTCTCCACCCACCTTCACGATCTTGCGGCAAGCGTTGATGCTATTAATCGGGAATGTCTTGAAAAGGGCGGAGTGAAAATAGACAATCTTGTGGCAGAGGTCAAGGAGGGCGAACGAAGCTTCCGTATACTCCGGAAAAGCCCCGACGGAAAAAGCTACGCTCGGGATATTGCCGAAAAATACGGCCTTTCTGCTGAAAAAATTATGGCAAAGCTCGAAAAAAACAAAAATTAAAAAAAATAAAAAAAACTATTGCATTTCAAAAAGATTTGTGGTAGAATACCTAATGTTGAATTTTGATAAAGTTTTCATAACATAAACGGAGGTGCTAAAAATGGCTAAGTGCGATATCTGCGGAAAAGGCGTAGTTTTCGGTCACAATGTGTCCCACTCCAACCGCAAGACCAACAGAACCTGGAAGCCCAACATCAGAAAGGTTAAAGCTGTAGTTAACGGTACTCATACTACTGTTCACGCTTGTACCCGTTGTCTGCGTTCCGGCAAGGTTGAGCGCGCATAATCGTGTCTCATAAAAATGTCACAAGCTCCCGCATTTTGCGGGAGTTTTTGTGTTTCGGAGGTAATTTTGAATAAGTATATCGCTCTTGTAGGTGAACGTACTCCCCCCACTGCTGTAAAAAAGATGCTCAGTTTCCCCGCTGTTTTTGATGTTGTAAAGCTACCGTTTGATACATCGGTCGCCCCGCAGATCGGAGATCACCCCGATACGTTGCTGTGCATCTTTGGAGATACGCTTTATGTTCACCAAAGCTATGCTAGGACCGCCGCCGCTCAGCTATCTTATATTTCCGAAAAGTGTTCCCTCAAGCTTTTTACATCCCCGGACGAAAGATCTGCTTCTTATCCTTTTGACTGCGGTTTTAACGCGCTTGTTATCCCGGAACGGAATGTGCTTATAGGCAGGAAGAAATCCCTTGCAACGCCCTTGAAAGCCTTGTGCAGCGCAAATATCAACCAGGGCTATGCAGGTTGCAGTGCATTATACGCAGACAAAACGGTGATAACGGCAGACCCTTCCATACTGAAGGCTGCAGAGAGCCTTTCTCTCCCAACTCTGCATATCAGCGGCAACGGCATTTCACTTCCGGGCTACAGCGAAGGCTTTATCGGTGGTGCCGGCGGATATATTGATAAAAAGCTCTTCCTGTTCGGTGATATTCAGACGTGCGACTGGCGCGATCTGCTCACTGATTTTTGCACAAAAAGAAATATCAAAATCGTTCAGCTGGAGGATTCCCCTCTCACAGACCGGGGAGGAATTAAGTTTGTGGAAGTAAAAAACTTGTAAAAGCTTTTTTGGCCTTTACAAGTTTTTTATCTTTCACAGGTATTAACTCACTGCCCTTGATCTTTTCACACCGTTCGCTGCATCTATTCTCTTTTTCAGAACTGCCACTTCCCTCTCGTAAAGAGATTTTTCATATTGAAACCTTATCGTTTTTCCATAGTTATCGGTAAAACTGAAATAATAATAGTATAATCTTGCATCTCCAAAAGCAGACCTTCGGTTACGGTACACCTTTTTAGTCATTTTACTTTCGCAAATATCGGTATATTTATAATACTTTCTGTTAAAGGCTCCGGAGCGATAAAAAAAGCCGTCCCTCTCAATTTTTATTTCAAAAAACAAATATCTGTTCAGCAAAAAGAGGAAAACGCACAAGGAGAGTACTGCTCCTGGAACGATCATCCATATTATCACGGTTTTGCCTGCAAACGGTACTGTGATGGCTGTAAGGGACAAAGCTATCACAAATGATATTACAAGTCTGGATATACCGAACCGTTTGCCGTCAATTCGATATTCCCTGTAATCTTCTGTTACACTGACCGAAGCACTCTCGTTCACTCGCTTAATAATGAACTCAACCGCTTCGTAAGCATCCGAAAATAAAGCAAAACGATAGGTTTGACCGTTACTGCATTCAAAATCAAAAAACTCGCTGTTGGTTCCGTTAAGATTGGTTCCGGAGCTTATCCATGCATTGCTTATCTCCGTATAGTTATAAAACCTGCCGTTTGTTATTTTTGTTCTGTAATAAAACCCGTCTTCTGCAACATAGATCCTTTTAACCAAGGCGTTATATAAGGACACGAAAAAAATCGCAAAAACAAGTATAGCCAAAACTGAAACTAAAATAAATGCTCCGTTGTCAGACAAATAAAGTAGCAAAGCAATTCCGCCAAAAAGCACAAGCATAAAAAAGGATAAAACGGTTCCCGTATATCCGGCCGTTATCCTGTATTTCCAATTTCGATTTTCCAAACGAATCACTCCTGAAAAATTTACAATGATTTATCTTCGATACCCTTCCGTATATCCTTCATAATCAGATACATCAAATTTCTTTATTTCGGACAGGTTTTCAAAAGAGCATTCAGTCACCAAAGTATAGCATACAATTCCCCCGTTTTTCAATCCTTGGAAGGATAAAAGAATTCCGCTTTGCCTGTCAACGGTCATACAAAAGCTGTCAACACCGTGTTTTTCGGCTATATAAGGAGAAGGTACGCCTTCTATACAGATGCAATCTCTGCCGAGATACGTGGCATCCTCTTGGACTATTTCCCACTTATCAAAATCCTTAAGATAACTGAACGTGATCTCCTGGGGAACGATGCAATAAGAGGCCAGCGGACAGTTGGTGATGTTACGTCTGTAACTGTAACACGGCAGTCCGTCATCTCCGTTAACTATTCTATCACCTAACGGAATATACGGGGTATCCTCTCTTGAATATGTGGGCAGATAATTATTCTCATAGGTACGGTTGGTATTATCAACGTAAACCATATTGCCGTCCTTTGAATATGTTTCACTGATAACAGTATCTTCATGCTTTACACTCTCATAAGACACACCTGCATCAATATCCATCGAAAACTCAACAGTGGTTATATATTCATATAACATTGATGTTTTCATAGTCAGACACATACAGTTAATATAATCCACAGTATTGAGCATCTTATTATATATATTGACCTTAGGGTCATCTGTCAATTCATCCTCAACACATAATGCCTCTTTATCCGAAAGATATGAGAGATCTTCGTAAGCAAAGTTTCCCTCTTTGTCCGTATTTTTAATATCTTCACCCTTTTCTGCTGCCTTCTGATATATGTTTTTCTCCTTTATGATCCCAAAAATACCACACACCGAAATCGTTACCGTAGAAAATAATACCGTGCAAAGCATAAGAATAAATATCTTCCTTCGGCTTGTTCTCTTTGAAGCTTCGTACAGCTCTCTTCGGCGCAGCACTGCGCTTGCCATTTCGTTATAATCCTTCATAAGTAAAACCTTCCTTTTCAAGTTCTGATCTTAAAGCCTTTTTCGCACGCCAAACAAGGACCTCTATATTATGAGGCTTCTTTTTCATAAGCCGTGCAGCCTCCTTGACCGTGATGCCCTCAAAATATGTAAGCCACAGGATCTGACGATATTCCGGTTTTAACCTGTTCAGCGCCCGGTGAAAAAGAATTTTCCCTTCCTCACGCAAATAGGCCCGCTCAAGGTCCGCCTCATCATCAGAAATACTCCGGCAGTCATAAACGGATATATTATTGATACGGCTGTTTTTCTTCAAATAGTCTATGGCAATATTCCTTCCGATAGCATACAGCCATGTTTTGAATGAAGATCCGCCGCGAAAGTGCGGCTTTTTTGTAACGAGCTTGACAAAGGTATCCTCCGCCAGATCTTCTGCTGTGTTAATATCCGAAACAAAGCCCCTTATAAAAAATATTAAACCGTCCTTATAATCTCTGATTATCTCAACAACACCCTCATCATCACCATCAAGGAAACGGCGGTAGCTACTTGCACCGTTATCCATAAAAACATCCTTTCGCATTTTGGATTTCACTTGTTAGACTAACTTTTTGAAAAATACTCACAGTGATTTGAAAAAATGTTTTATCATTATAGCACAAGAGATCAATATATCAAATGAATTAATAATTTTTAGTAAAAACCATCTTTACTTTTCGCAAAAAGGATGTTATAATACTGTCCGTGAGTTCGCAAAATCCTCACATAAATCAAAACTACGGAGCGGTGCCTTTCGCACCAAACAAAGCAATGAACAGCAAAGCTAAAAAACGCGTGACATTTATATGCCATGCAAGCCTCATTGCGGCACTTTACACGGTGCTCACAATGATTTCAAGCATTATCGGACTTTCCTCAGGAATTATTCAGTTCCGCATCTCCGAGGCTCTTACAGTACTTCCCCTCTTCACTCCTGCGGCGATACCCGGGCTTACCGTAGGTTGCGTAGTATCAAACCTTCTGAGCTTATGCTCTCCCCTGGACGTTGTTTTTGGCTCACTTGCTACTCTTTCGGGTGCAATACTTGCATACCTTATAGGTGTCGGAGCAAGAAAAACCAATTCAACCGTTCTTAAAGTACTCGTTCCGCTTCCAAATATTGTAACCAACACCCTTATTATTCCATGGGTGCTGAAATTGGTGTACAGTTACAATGATTCTATATGGTACTTTACACTCACGGTCGGAATAGGTGAGCTAATCTCAGGCGGTGTATTGGGAATCATTCTTCTCTTCGATCTTGAAAATAAGATATTCAAATTCTGATACAATTAAATGTCCCCCATGCTATAACATTGGGGGATATAACCACAATAATATCGAGGTGTAGCGCAATTGGTAGCGCGCTTGCTTTGGGAGCGTGCCTAGCAGTTACAGCCGAGATTTTACGAAAGTCCCGAAAAGCC